>CANCEU010000003.1 GCA_947375185.1 Chitinophagaceae bacterium | reverse complement strand
AATGAAGAAGCTTGGCATTGGTATGATGAGCATATTGGTAAAAAGAAATGCCCTATTGTAGATACCTGGTGGCAAACCGAAACAGGTGGTGTAATGATATCAAATATGGCAGGGATCACACCTGGAAAACCAGGCTGGGCAACCTACCCAATGCCTGGGGTAAAAGCCATTTTAGTAGATGATAAAGGCAATGAAGTGACTGAAAAAGAAGATGGCTTATACCGAGGTAATTTATGTATTACACAACCTTGGCCTGCAACACTACGTACCACATATGGTGATCATGAAAGATGCCGAACTAACTATTTTGCAACTTATGAAAATTTATATTTCACTGGTGATGGTGCATTAAGAAATGAAGAAGGGCAATTTAGAATTACAGGGCGCGTAGATGATGTATTAAATGTAAGTGGACACCGAATTGGTACAGCCGAAGTAGAAAACGCAATAAACATGCACGCAGGTGTTGTAGAAAGCGCTGTTGTTGGTTACCCGCATGATATTAAAGGACAAGGTATTTATGCTTATGTAATTTATACTGGCTCACATGGCCAAGACACCCATGGTACTGGCGACATGGTACGTAAGGATATTTTACAAACGGTTACGCGCATTATTGGCCCTATTGCAAAACCAGATAAAATTCAATTTGTTTCAGGTTTACCTAAAACAAGATCTGGAAAAATTATGCGTCGTATTTTGCGAAAAGTAGCTGAAGGCGAAACTGGTAGCCTTGGAGATACTTCAACCTTATTAGATCCTGGCGTGGTAGATGAAATTGTAAAAGGCATGTTGTAATTATAATAGGCTGAAAAATAAAAAAGTCCCGCTGATGATTTCAACGGGACTTTTTTTATAAAGCAATTTCAGGAATTAGTTTTCCATTAATTTTTTCAACTTACTTGACAAGAAAAACAAAATAATTGCTGCAATTCCCGCCATGAATACAAAGAACATAAAGAACTCATGAAGGTTGCCAATTTGATAGCCAGCAAATGAAGTGATTTTACCATTTTCAGGATACAATGCACTAAACACGCCTGCTAATTTATTGGCAAAGGCATTCGCTGTAAACCATACTGCCATTAGCAAAGAAGCGAATTTAATAGGCGCTAATTTATTAAATAAAGACAAGCCAATTGGCGAAAGGCAAAGTTCACCAAAAGTATGCATCATATACATTCCGATTAACCAAATCATGCTTACTTTTATTCCAGCACCTACTCCATTCACACCCGTTGCAATCCATAAATATCCTAGTGCTAAAAGCATTAAACCCATTGCCATTTTAAAAGGCGATGAAGGTTCCTTATTTATTTTACCAAGCTTAATCCAAATCCAAGCAACCAATGGTGCAAGGGTCACAACAAAAATGGAATTCAAGGATTGGAAAAAACTTGTTGGCACTTCAAAGAATCCTAAATTTCTCTGTGTATTTTCTGAAGCAAAATAAGTAAGCGAAGCACCTGCTTGTTCAAATGCACTCCAAAAAAATATTACAAAAAAGGAGACGGTAAATAATACAGCTACTTTTTTCTTTTGCAGCAAATCTAAAGACGAATCTGAAAATATAATAAATGCAATAAATAAAATACATGCAAGTAATAACCAAAACAAATAACTAACAACCATAATGTCTATATAAACCAATGCGATTGTTACCAATGAGATTAAAAATAAAAATCCAACCATCACTGGCAATTTTTGAAAAAACTTAGGAGCGTCTTTAGGTGCAAGCCCAATTTCCTGACCTTCCGAATTCACTAAATATTTTTTCTGAAATACCATTTGAGTAATCACACTCAAAATCATTGCAACTCCACCAGCAAAAAACGCCCATTTAAAATCTCCATTTTTCCCAGTGTCTCCAAACAAGCCACAAACAATTGGTCCCAATGCTCCACCAGTGTTAATGCCCATATAAAAAATAGTGTATGCAGCGTCAATTTTAGAATCTCCTTTTGGATACAACTGCCCAACCATGCTCGAAATATTTGGTTTGAAAAATCCATTACCAGCAATCATACAGCCTAATCCAATATAAAATAAAGGAGTTGCTAAAGCTGGCGTATCGTAAAAATGACCGCAAAAAAACAACACAAATTCTCCAATGGCCATTACAAGTCCTCCCGCTATTATAGATTTATTATTCCCCCAATATCTATCTGCGATATAACCACCTAATAACGGTGTTAAATAGATAAGTCCGGTGTAGCTCCCATATACTTGTGAGGCAAAAATTTTATCAAAAAGCAATGCCTTTGTTAAAAATAATACCAAAATAGCACGCATGCCATAGTAGTTGAAACGCTCCCACATTTCCGTTGCAAACAGGACATATAAGCCTTTTGGGTGTTTTTGCGTTGTAGTTGACATATACAATTGTTTATTTAATTGACCCAAATTAATAAAATCCCTTCAATAATTTTTACTTTCGTGCTGCAAACCTTTATATATGAATATTTTACTCATTGGCGGTGGTGGAAGAGAGCATGCACTAGCATGGAAAATGGCACAAAGTCATCACTGTGATAATTTGTTTATTGCGCCAGGAAATCCAGGCACAGCAAGCATTGGAACCAATGTTGCTATTCAAGTAAATGACTTTGTAGGATTAAAAAAATGCGTTTTGGAAAATGGGATTGACTTGATTGTTGTTGGCCCAGAGGATCCCTTAGTAAATGGCATATATGATTATTTTTCGAACGACGAGGATACAAAACATGTAAATGTGATTGGTCCATCAGCCGAGGCAGCTCAATTGGAAGGAAGTAAAGCTTTTAGCAAGCACTTTATGCAAAGGCACCATATTCCTACTGCTTCCTATGCTGAATTTACGCTTGAAAATTATGATCAAGGAATTGAATATATCAAAGCCCATACCCTGCCAATTGTTTTAAAGGCTGATGGATTAGCAGCCGGCAAGGGGGTTATCATTGCCTTTACACACGATGAAGCGTTAACAAGTTTTGAAGAAATGATCCAAAACAAACAGTTCGGAGAAGCTAGCGCAAAAGTAGTGATAGAGCAGTTTTTAGATGGAATTGAAGTGAGTGTTTTTGCACTTACCGATGGGTTTACTTACCAAATCATTGGTCATGCCAAGGATTACAAACGAATTGGAGAAGGGGATACCGGCCTAAATACGGGTGGAATGGGTTGCGTAAGCCCTGTTCCTTTTATGGACAATGCCTTTATGCAAAAGGTGGAAGAACGCATTATTAAACCTACCATTAAAGGCATTCAGTCTGAAAACCTAGTATACAAAGGATTTGTGTTTTTTGGCTTAATGAACTGCGGTGGAGAACCCTATGTAATTGAGTACAATTGCCGGTTGGGGGATCCTGAAACCGAGGTAATACTACCCCGTTTACAAACTGATTTAGTGAGTTTGCTAGCTGCCGCCGACAATGGCACTTTAGAAGATGTAAATATTGAATATCATGCTGCTTCATTTGCAACCGTTATGGCCGTAAGTGGCGGTTATCCAGGTGACTATAAAAAAGGCTTTACCATCCATGGATTAGCCGATGCTGCAACCATTCCGGGAGCCCTTGTATTTCAAGCTGGGACTACATTTAATGAAAATTCCATTGTGACTAATGGAGGGCGCGTACTAACTACAACTGCACAAGGGGAGCAGCTACAGGATGCCGTTGAAAATGCTCAAAAAGCACTTTCTAAGATCCACTTTGAAGGGATGTATTTTAGAAAAGATATTGGCTATGAATTCAAGCCTTAGTCTTACAAAAAAATTATTCTACTTCTTTTATTAAAAAGCTTTGTAGTTCAAGTAATTTAAGTGAATTTTGCTTCATTCAAATTGAACTATCAAAACTCAGAACAATAATGGGATTATTTAACTTTTTTACCCAAGAAATTGCGATGGACTTGGGCACCGCAAATACATTAATCATCCACAACGATGAAGTTGTCGTAAACGAACCTTCAATTATTGCCTTAAACAGGAATAATATGAAAGAGGTTTTAGGTGTAGGAAAGAAGGCATTGTTGATGCATGAAAAAACACACGAAAGTATTAAAACAGTTCGTCCATTAAAAGATGGTGTAATCGCCGACTTTAATGCTGCTGAATTAATGATTCGCGAGTTAATGAAAATGATTTATCCAAAGAAACCATTGTTCCCTCCAAGTTGGAGAATGGTTATTTGCATTCCTTCATCGATTACTGAGGTTGAGAAAAGAGCCGTGCGTGATAGTGCTGAACAAGCAGGTGCAAAAGAAGTTTACATGATTCATGAGCCAATGGCGGCTGCATTAGGTATTGGTATCGATGTTGAGGAGCCAGTTGGAAATATGATTATTGATATTGGAGGTGGTACAACAGGTATTACTGTAATCGCATTAGCAGGTATTGTATGTGATCAAAGTATTCGTATTGCAGGTGATGAATTTACTGCTGATATTTTAGAGGCATTAAGACGCTATCATAGTTTATTAATTGGTGAGCGTACTGCAGAACAAATTAAAATTCATGTTGGTGCTGCATTAAAAGATTTAGACAATCCTCCTGATGATATGCCAGTAAACGGTAGAGACTTAGTTACAGGTATACCAAAGCAAATTATGGTTTCATATCAAGAAGTTGCTGAAGCATTAGATAAAAGTATTTTCAAAATTGAAGAAGCTATTTTAAGAGCATTGGAAACAACACCTCCTGAATTAGCTGCAGATATTTATCGTCGTGGCTTATACTTAACAGGAGGAGGTTCTTTGTTAAGAGGACTTGATAAAAGATTAAGCGCAAAAATTAAATTGCCTGTGCATGTTGCCGAAGACCCACTTAAGAGTGTTGTGCGTGGTACAGGCATTGCGTTGAAAAATTATCAACGCTTCCCTTTCATCATGAGATAATAAAAGTCCTTACGCTTGAAGAATATCATTGGTTTCATAAGACACAACCTTACTTTTTTTAGTTTCTTGATACTGCAAATTGTATCATTAGTAATGTTGTCGTCCTATAGCAAATCTCATGAAGTGTTTTTTGGAGGCGTAACCAATCAAGCGGCTGGCAATATTAACAGATACTATAATAATTGGGCTTACTTTTTTAATTTAAAAGAAACGAATGCTCGATTGATCGCAGAGAACGCAGCACTTCGAAATCAGTTAGCGCAGGATTTTGTCGCAATAGATACCACAAAAAAATCAGGCACACTTGTTTTAAGGAAAGATAGCTTGGAGAAAATCAGAAAGTTTTATTACTACCCTGCTAAAGTTGTTGGCAACACATTTACATTACAAAAAAATTATGTCTGGGTGGAGCGTGGCGCAAAACAAGGCGTAGTAAAAGACATGGCAGCAATAAGTCCTGATGGAAGTATTGTTGGTGTGGTTGTAGAAGTAAATGATAACTATAGTAAAATAATGAGTTTATTACATCGCAATAGTAAAGTAAGCGCGATGTTAAAAAGAGATAAAGTGGCAGGAAGTATTGAGTGGGATGGAGCTGACCCAAATGTTTTGGTGCTAAAAAATATTTCAAAGAGTGCCGTACCTAAAATTGGTGACACTGTGCTTACCAGTCCTTATTCATCGAATTTCCCTTCTCAATTAATGATAGGAAAAGTAATAAGTGTAATTAAAGATCCGGCTAGTAATTTTTTAACTTTAAATGTTAAGGCTGCTACTAACTTTTTTAATTTAGAATATATTTACTTGGTTGAAAATAAAAGAATGGCCGAACAAAAACAATTAGAAAAACCAGAGGCAACTAATGAATAATATTTTAAAAAATAGCATTCGATTTGTTTTGTTTTTGTTGATACAAATTATCATCTTAAACGAAGTGCCTCCATTACACCAATTTATTACACCATACTTGTATTTCACTTTTTTGTTATGGCTTCCATTCGGCACCAACAGATTAACGCTTACCATACTTGGATTTATACTTGGATATAGCTTAGACATTTTCACAAATACGCCAGGGCTTCATGCTGCAGCAGCAACCCTAGTAGGTTATGTACGACCAACTATATTAAATTTATTGTTAGCACAAGAAACCTCCGAGGAAGTTACAAAAGAGCCAAGTGTAGGAACAATGGGCTGGGGACCATTTCTTATTTATGTATTTCTACTTACATTTATACATCACTTTTATTTAGTGCTTTTGGAATGGTTGCAGTTTGGCAATTTTACTTATTTCATAGGAAAAGTGATTGCAACAAGCTTAATGAGTGTCTTGTTGATTTTATTAGTTGAACTTGTTATGAACCGCCGCAATATAAAACGATAATTAAATGGCATTGTACAATTCTAATCGTGGCGGTATTATTCAAATCATCATTGGCTTTGTTTTTGTAATTATCATTGGGCAACTAATCAGCTTACAAATATTTTCAAATAAGTACAAGTTAGCTGCTGATAATAATGCTATTTTTAGAAAAATCATATACCCAGACAGAGGTATTATCTACGATCGAAAAAGAAGAGCCTTACTTGAAAATAGTATTAGTTATGATTTAGTGGTAATTCCAAATGAAGCAAAGGGCGTAGACACTATTGCATTATGTAATATTTTGCGTATCGACAAGGATGAGTTTACTAAAAGAATGATTGAAGTAATTGTAAAAAACTCAAGAGTGAAAGCGGGCATATTTGAGCCTTTTCTTTCTCCTGAGCTTTACGCACAATTAACTGAAAATTTATACCGATTCCCAGGCTTCTCTTTATCTGAGAGATCTATTAGAACCTACCCATACAATACTGCAGCCCATGTACTTGGCTATGTTGCCGAAGTGGATGTTAATTTTTTACAAAAGCATGAAGATGAAGGATACGAAATGGGAGACTATGCGGGTATGACTGGTCTTGAAAAACAATATGAAAATGTATTAATGGGTCAGCGTGGGGTGAAAAGATTTTTAAGAGACAACAAAGGAAAAATACAAGGCGCATTTGAGAAAGGACAATTTGATACATTAGCAGTGGCAGGTAGAAATTTATATACAAGCATGGATGTAGATGTGCAGCAATTAGCCGAAAAATTATTACAGCATAAAATTGGTAGTGCCGTGGTGATCAACCCAAAAACAGGTGGTGTGATTGCAATGGCATCAAGTCCTGGATATAACCCCAACTTATTAACCGGCAATCAAAGAAGAAGAACTATTGGAAGTTTATTAACTGACACTGCAAGACCCATTTATAATCGTGCCATTAAAGGTCAATACCCTCCTGGATCTACATTTAAACCAATGGGAGCGCTGATTGCATTAGATGAGGGCCTAATTTCTCCTAGTTTTGGCTACAATTGCTTTGGATTATATACCTCATGTGGCGATCCAAGAAAATGTGAACACCATAATGCTGGGCATGCTGCGAATTTGCAATTAGCTTTAGCCAATTCATGTAACTCATATTTTTTACAGGTTTTTAGAATGGCTATTGACAACCCTAAGTACCACAATGCAAAACAGGGTTATTTAAAATGGAAAGAATACGTAAATAGTTTTGGCTTAGGGCGTAAACTTGGGATTGATTTGCCAAGCGAAAACAAGGCAAGTATTCCCGATACTGCACAGTATAATAAGGATTTCGGTAACCCTAAATATTGGAATAGTTGTTATATGCTTACCCTAGGCATTGGTCAAGATAGAATGACGGCAACACCATTACAATTAGCCAACGCAATGGCATTAATTGCAAATGAAGGATTTTACTATACTCCACATTTTGTAGATAGTTTAGAAGATGAAGATGAAGATGATAAAGCAATACTTGCAAAATTTAGAACCAAACAAGAAGTAACAAAAATTTCTGGTGATATCTTTAAAATTATTAAAGAAGGGATGCACGATGTAACAGTATATGGAACAGCCGCAGGCATTAAAGTTCCTGGCCATGAATATTGCGCAAAAACGGGTACAGCACAAAATCCTCATGGCAAAAACCACTCTTTATTTGTTTGTTTTGCGCCTAAAGACAATCCCAAAGTGGCAGTTGCAGTAGTTGTAGAGAATGCAGGATTTGGTGCAACTTGGGCTGGACCAATTGGAGGCTTATTAATGGAGAAATATTTAAACGATACACTTACTGCCGAGAGTAAAACAAAAACAGAATACCTCGCTAATGTTGACCTTATGCCGCAGTCTATTAAAGATTGGTATGTACGCAATAATAAATCGGAACGCTTAACTCCAATAGAATACAACAATGATGAATTAGGAGATGTTTGGGATATGGAAATGGTTTCAGAAAATAATGCAAAACCACAAAAGCCAAAAGATACTATTCAAAAGGCTGTGGATTCAAGTTTCAAAAAAACAAGTTCCATACCTCCAACAAACAATTCCAACACTGTTAAAAAAGATAGTGCAGCGCTTATAAATAAAAAGAAGAAAAAGACTATAAACACAAAAAATGTCCAACACACCTAATCAAAATAATTTTTCTAAGGGTACTGATTTGGCTGTTATCATTCTATATTTTGCAATGGTAGCCATTGGGATATTGTGCATTTTTATGGTCGAGTTTAATCCAAACATTAATTGGAGCAATTCCTTGATTGCAGGAAAAAATAGTTACAGTAAACAAATTTACTTTGCAATTTTTTGTGGATTTGTGGGCATATTTATTCTATTAATGGATAGCAAGGTATTTACTGCCCTAGCAAATATTTCCTATGGAGTTGGAATTGTTTTGATGCTGGCCACTTTTGTGTTGGGGAAAAACATAAATGGATCCAAAAGCTGGATACCAATTGCTGGTGGATTTAATTTACAGCCAGCAGAACTATGTAAAATTTTTACTGCTCTTATTTTGGCCAAATTTATTTCAAAACCCGAAACCGACTTCACCAAAATAAAGTCTCATCTAATAGCTGGGGGCATCATTGCACTTCCTGCAATTCTTTCTATAATGCAACATGAAATGGGATTGGCATTAGTATATAGCGCTTTTCTATTTGCTATGTACCGAGAAGGCCTCCCTCCTGTCATTCTTATTGTTGCTCTTTCATTTGCGGTATTAGTAATTGCAACCTTACTTTTAGAGCCTACCCTGCTTGCCATAATACTTACCATTATAGCTGCAGTTTTTATTATTAGTATGGTCAAAAGATTTAAACGTAATAGAAATAGTATATTAATTGTAATTGGTATTTGGGCCATTTGTTTTGGTACCATTCGGTATGTGGTTCCTTACATCTTTAACAATGTATTTGAGTGCTATCAAAGCACAAGAATATATAGCATGATTGGAAAAGAATATGATTGTAGTCAAAATAAAAAATCAGCATCTGCATCAGGCAAGCAGCACGGGAAAAAGCCCGACGACTATAATGTTAAGCAAAGTAAAATTGCTATTGGATCGGGCGGATTTTGGGGAAGAGGATTTTTGAAAGGAACACAAACTAGAGGAAAATATGTACCCGAACAGAATACCGATTTTATTTTCACCTCACTAGGTGAAGCATTTGGATTCATTGGAACTGCGTCCTTTTTAGGCTTATACTTATTTTTTCTATTTAGAATTATAAGAATTGCAGAAAGGCAAAGAAGTACTTTTTCAAGAGTGTATGCTTATAGCGTGGTTGGGATATTCTTTTTCCATATTGCCGTAAATATCAGCATGACTATTGGATTATTCCCCGTTGTGGGTATTCCTCTTCCACTCATTAGTTATGGTGGATCTTCTTTATTAACTTTTACCGTGTTGGTATTTATCTTATTAAGATTGGATGCAGACAGACAAATGGTGTTAAGATAATTTATTACTATGCGTATTTATCCATTATCCGAGGGTAGTTTTACAATTGACCAAACAAAAGTGTTTGTGCCATTTGATACATCGACTGAAAATTTACAAAATAGACCCAAGGGAAGTATCCTTGTAGAGATTCAGCCATTTGTTGTTGTTACTGACAATGACATTATTTTATTTGATACTGGCCTTGGATATATTGGAAAATCAGGGGCTCTTCAGTTACATGAAAATTTAATGCAAAATGGAATTGACCCTTCAAGTATCACAAAGGTATTTATGAGTCATTTGCATAAGGACCATGCAGGCGGAATTAGCTACATACATCCTACCTATAATGAGCGTTTTATTAGTTTTCCTTACGCAAAATATTATGTTCAAAAAAGGGAATTCGATTTAGCAGTAAGCGGACAAAACCCATCTTACTTAGCCGAACAGGTAAGCATCTTAGAAGATTTTAGTGGGGTTATTTGGCTTACAGAAGATGAAGGTGTAATTGATGATTTAATACATTATCAACTCACTGCAGGACATAGTTTATACCATCAAGTAGCATGGATTAAAGAAGCAGATACCACGTTTTTCTTCGGAGGAGATGTGGCACCTCAACTACAACAAATGAAATCTAAGTTTGTTGCAAAATATGATTTAGACGGAAAAGCGGCAATGCAATGGCGACAATTATGGTGGGAACAAGGTGCTGCGGCTCAATGGACCTTTGCATTTTACCATGATATTCAATATCCAACCTACATACACAATCCCAACTCCTAAAACAAACATTCATTAGGAATCAATGAGGACAAGGGTTTCAAGGATTCTTCCCAATTTTTGTAGTACCTTTAAACTACAATCATGGCAAGCTCAATTAACAACTATTCAGGACAATTTAGACGTAATGTATCAGATAAGTACATTATTTATAACAGCTTATTCGCTGCGCTCCCTTATTCAGGTATAGCGAATGTAGGTGCATTACTACCTATTATGCTACAGACATGTGAAGATGGGTATGCTAAGGGAAAGTCGCCAGTTGAAATAATTGATTACTTTTTTAATCGTCAAACAGAAGTAACTAGCGAGTCTGAAAAAATTGACCATTTGTTTAAATATGTTCAATACATGGAGAGACAAGTGGTATTATTTGATGCAATTGAAGATGCTGCTTTTACCACGGTGAATGACATGGAAGGTGCTGGGAGTATTAAGGCATTAATTAGAGAAGCAGGCTTTACAGGAAAAACACAAGCACTTAAAAATAAATTAAAAGATTTTAAAGTGCGCATTGTGCTTACCGCACATCCTACCCAGTTTTACCCTTCCAATGTGCTTGGAATCATTCATGATATGGGGGAAGCCATCGCAAAAAATGATTACAATACAATTAATCATTATATTCAACAACTTGGACTTACCCCATTCTTTAATAAAAAGCAACCCACTCCAACGGACGAAGCATTAAATTTAATGTGGTATTTGGAAAATGTGTTTTACCATTCAATTGGACATATTTACGATACAATTGTGAATGATGTATTTGATAACAATTTTGAAAGTGAAAATCCATTTATAGAACTTGGATTTTGGCCAGGTGGTGACAGAGACGGAAATCCATTTGTTAATGCCGCAACTACAATTAAGGTTGCACAGGCATTAAGAAGTAGCATTATTGTTTGTTATTATAGAGACGTAAGAAAACTAAAAAGAAAACTAACTTTCGCAGGTGTAGATACTTTATTGACATCATTGGAAGCGAGTTTATATGAAAATGTATTCAGACCTGATCAAAGTAAACCTATCTCTGTTGAAGAAATAATTGGATGCTTAACTACCATCCGAAAAAAAATAAAAGACGAGTATCACTCTTTATACCTTTCAAGGTTAGATAGTTTGTTAAATAAAGTGAAAATATTTGGCACTCACTTTGCTTCATTAGATATTAGACAAGATAGCCGAATTCATTTACAGGTTTTATTAGATATTAATAAAACAATGAAGGAAAAAACGGGGAAAAGCTATTTGCCAGATAACTATTCCCAATTAAGTGCTGTTGAAAAAGTGGCCTGTTTAATTACAATCAAAGACCAAATTGATCCAAACCAATTTACAGAGACTATTACAAAAGATACCATTGAAAGTATCTATGCAATTAATCAGGTACAAAGTATTAATGGGATTGCAGGATGCCATCGCTATGTAATTAGCAATTGTCAATCTGAAGTAAATGTAATGGAGCTATATGCACTTTTTAGATTGTGCGGATGGGATGAAAATTTGACAAATATCGACATCGTTCCTTTATTTGAAACCATTGATGACTTAAGTGCTTCTGAAACAATAATGAATTACTTATATCAACATCCAATATATGCAGCACACCTTGCAGCAAGGAAAATGCAGCAACCTATTATGCTAGGATTTAGTGATGGCACAAAGGATGGAGGATATTTACAAGCAAACTGGAGTATCTATAAATCAAAGGAAGTATTAACCAATATTTCAAGGAAAAATAATATTGTCGTAAAATTCTTTGATGGTCGAGGTGGACCACCAAGCCGAGGCGGTGGAAAGACACATCAATTTTATGCATCAATGGGCAATCAAATTGAAAATGAAGAAATTCAATTAACTATTCAAGGTCAAACGATTACTTCCAATTTTGGAACAATCCACTCCTCACAATATAATTTAGAACAATTATTAAGTGCTGGTGTAAGTCATGAATTATTTGCTGATACAAAATTACAGTTGTCTCATCAGGATAGATTAATATTGGAAGAGCTTGGAAACATTAGTTATCAAGCCTACCAACAACTTAAAGAAAGTCCATTATTTTTACCTTATTTGCAAAAATTTAGCCCACTCAATTATTATAGTAAAAGTAATATCGCAAGTCGTCCAGCGAAAAGAGGTGCTGGCAATACATTGAAATTTGAAGACTTAAGAGCCATTCCATTTGTAGGAAGTTGGAGTCAAATGAAGCAAAATGTACCCGGATTTTTTGGGGTGGGTACTGCATTACAAGTACTAAAAGAAAAAGGAATGTGGAAGGATGTACAATCCTTGTTTAATAATATTAGTTTCTTTAAAACATTGATTGACAATAGCATGATGAGTATGGTAAAGTCTAGTTTTGCTATTACAAAATACATTGATAAAGACCCTGAATACCGAACTATTTGGAATGAAATTAAAGAGGAGTTTAAATTGACTACACATCTTTATCTTGAATTAAGCAACACAAATAGTTTAATGGAAAACGATACAGTTGCTAAACACTCTATATTATTGAGAGATCGAATTGTATTACCGCTACTAACAGTTCAACAATATGCATTATGCCGCGTTCAAGAACCAAATATTAGTGTTGAACTTAAAGCGTCCTATGAAAAGCTATTAACTAGGACTATGTTTGGAATTATAAACGCAGCTAGAAACTCAGTTTAATACTATTAGTTTTATACCGGTGCTTTTGTGTCTTTCCACTTCCATAAGTGCAAGCAAGCATAAGTTTTATAAGGTGACCATTTATTTGACTTAGCAAGCATTTTTGCTTGGAGCTCTTTTTTTGTTTCGTATTTGATATTGTACAACTTAATCATTGCTTGTTGAATACCTAAATCATCTACTGCAAATACATTTTCATGACCAAGACTAAACATCAACAACATCTCTACCGTCCACCTTCCGACTCCTTTTATTTGTGTCAATAAAGTGACCACTTCTTCAGGATCCATTTTATATAATTGGCTGTCTGTGATTTTATGATCTAAAAAAAACTGTGCTACATTTTGCACATAAGCCACCTTTGAATTACTTAAACCAATTCCTCTCAATGTCAATGGATCAGTGGCTAATACCTGATCACAACTTGGTTCTTTTCCACCATACAAATCTAAAAATCGATCAAATATAATTTTCGCAACTTTAGTACTCAATTGTTGACTAATAATACTTGCAATTAATCTGATGCTTGTATTTTTTCGACGCTTTAATTCATGCGAATCCTCATTTAATAAGGCAGCCAATTTTAAATCCTTTTTTAAAAAAGTCTTATAACTCATATGCGCAAATTAGGGAGATTTATTTATTTATCATACCTTTTCGTTACAATTCAAAATCATTCTATTATGAAAAAATGGATATCGATCATCGCCATTATTTTTTCTCAGCTTTATTTTGCAGAAATTTCATTTGCTCAAAATAAAGACATTGTTGCGATTCAATCAATTTTAGACAACCAAATTAAGGCATGGAATAATGGAGATTTAGACGCTTTTATGGTAGGATATTTACACAGTGATAGTCTTGTGTTTATTGGAAAATCAGGCCCAACTTACGGATACGCAAATACCTTAGCAAATTATAAAAAAAGCTACCCAGACAAAAGTCACATGGGCACTTTACAATTTGAAATAATTAGTTTCAAGCCCTTAAATAAAGATCACTATTTTGTTATTGGGAAATGGAAATTAATTCGATCAGTTGGAGATCTTAATGGTGTGTATACCTTACTATTTAGAAAAACAAAAGATGGGTGGAAAATTATAGCCGACCATAGTAGTTAATCCTTAACAAACTAGTCTAAACTTTGTTTATTGTTTGCAGCAGCTTTAAGCAATCGATCAAATTGTTCGGGTGTTAAGTCGTTATAAAAATAATAAACGGGATCTACCTTGATTCCTTTTTTAATAACCTCATAGTGACAATGCGGGCCGGTACTCTTACCTGTGCTTCCTATATATCCTATAACCTCTCCCCTTTTAACAGACTGCCCTACTTTTGCTTTCACGCTCACCATGTGACCATATAAAGTTTGGTACCCATAGCCATGATTAATAACCACTTTATTTCCGTAGCCATCGGTACTAAAGCCAGCAGCTTGAACGGTTCCATCGGCAGTAGCATAAATAGGCGTTCCAGAAGGTGCCGTAAAATCTAAACCTTGGTGAAAACGAAAATCTTTATATACTGGGTCAACACGATACCCAAAACTTCCACCAATTCTATTTAAGTTTTTATTGCTTACAGGTTGGATAGCAGGAATAGCTTTTAATAATTTTTCCTTATTCTTTACCATATTAGTGATCTCAACATATGATGTGCCTTGATAAGCCACCCTTAAAATTAATTTATTCAATTGAGCCACCATGTTTTTGATAAGATCAGCATTAGACAAATTTTGAATTAACCTTACTTCTTTCTTTGCTTCCATTTCTTTAACACGTGCGCTGTCTGGGATTGGATCAGCCTCGAAAATGGATCTATATACATCATTATCCCGATTTTCTAATTCAGCCATTTGCAATTCCAATTGTTTCACTCTTTCTTGCAAAACACTATAACTTTCACGATAAGACTCATTTTGTTGACGCAATAATTTTTCCTTGGGAGAGTCTATGTATTGGAAAATTAAGATTACAATAATAATACCAGTTGTAATTGAGGCCAATATAAAACCAAATAGCTGTAATAAGCGCACCCTAAGAGGCACTTCGATTTTTTCAAATCTCAGGGTATGCGTATTAAAGAAATATTTTATTTTCTTCATCTATCTAGCCTTATTATTAGGTATATTTTTCATTAAAAAAGGGCCTATTTCCTTACCTTTGAAGCTCCTTAAAAAACTTTACAAATATAGCTTATTAAGGAAGAAATCGCTTAAAATTCCGATCCATGATGACAAGTTCAGAAATTAGACAACAGTTTTTAGATTTTTTTGCATCCAAGGGCCATGCCATTGTGCCATCAGCACCTATTGTTGTAAAAAATGATCCTACCCTATTATTTACGAATGCGGGGATGAATCAGTTTAAAGATTATTTTTTAGGAAATCAAGTTCCTGCACATGCACGAATTGCTGATACTCAAAAATGTTTAAGAGTAAGTGGTAAGCATAATGATCTGGAAGAAGTGGGCGTTGACACTTATCATCATACCATGTTTGAAATGCTAGGCAACTGGAGTTTTGGAAATTATTTTAAAGCTGAAGCAATAGCATGGTCTTGGGAATTATTAACCAAAGTATATAAATTAGATCCTGCTCGATTATACGTATCTGTTTTTGAAGGAGATCCTGCAGAAAATTTACCTCAATCAAGTATTGCATTAGCAGAATGGAGAAAATGGGTGCCCGAAGAAAAAATTATTTATGGAACTAAAAAAGATAATTTCTGGGAAATGGGTGACACTGGGCCATGTGGTCCTTGTAGTGAAGTACATGTTGACATGAGATCAGAGGAAGAAATTGCTAAAATACCAGGACGTGATTTAGTAAACAAAGATCATCCACAAGTAATTGAAATTTGGAACAATGTATTTATCCAATACAATCGTAAAAAAGATGGTAGCCTTGAACCATTGCCTGCAAAGCATGTTGATACAGGAATGGGATTTGAGCGCTTAGTGCGCGTAATACAAGGAAAGAAAAGCAATTATGATACCGATGTATTTACAGGAACAATTGACATGGTAGCACAATTAACAGGTCAAACTTATGATTTTAGCGATAGCAAGCAAGCCGTGGCATTCAGAGTCATTGCAGACCATATTCGTGCAATTGCTTTTACTATTGCGGATGGACAACTACCTGCCAACACAGGAGCTGGCTATGTTATAAGAAGAATTTTAAGACGAGCCGTTAGATATTATTATTCTTATCTGGATTATAAGCAACCATTGCTACATCAGTTAATGCCATTGCTTGCGAAACAATTTGAACATGTTTTCCCAGAATTGAATAGTCAATTAGAATTTGTAAGTAAAGTAGTTAAAGAAGAAGAGGAAGGATTTTTAAGAACTTTAGAGAAAGGTTTAAAGCGAATTGATGACATAACCAATACACATAGCAAAGGACAAACAATTGAAGGCAAATTGGTATTTGAATTATTCGATACTTATGGTTTTCCAGTTGACTTAACACGTTTAATTGCTAGTGAGCATGGATTAAATGTAGACGAAGAGGGATTTGAAAAAGAAATGCAACAACAAAAAGACCGAAGCCGTGCAGCTACTGCCATTGATACAGGTGATTGGATACAAGTGGGTGAAGATATTGAAACCAAGTTCATTGGATATACTGATACAGTTGCCGATACTAAAATTGTGAAATACCGAAATGTAAAAGCAAAAGGGAAGGAAGCCTACCAATGGGTATTGGCAACTACTCCGTTTTATGCAGAAAGTGGAGGACAGGTTGGTGATAAAGGTATTTTCGAATTTGAAGACGGAACTAAGTTAGCAGTGACTGATACCAAAAAAGAAAATAATTTATTTATTCATTTCACAGATACCCTTCCTGCAAATATTGGAATTACCGTAAAAGCGAATGTAGATATTAACTTAAGAAAAAACACAACTGCACATCACTCTGCAACACACTTGCTTCATGCTGCATTGCGAAATGTATTAGGAATGCATGTTGCCCAAAAAGGCAGCTTGGTAAATAATGAACAATTACGTTTTGACTTTTCACATTTTGCAAAGATGACAGCAATTGAAATTGCTGCTGTAGAGAAAATGGTAAATGAGAAAATAAAAGAAAATGTACCTGTCGTAATTAATGAAATGAGCAAGGATGAAGCCATCGCACTAGGCGCAATGGCGTTGTTCGGAGAGAAATATGGAGACAAGGTACGTGTAGTTGTAATGGACCCGTCCTATTCTATCGAATTATGTGGAGGTACCCATGTAGGTTATACAGGAGAGATTGGAAACTTTATTTTAAAAGCAGAATCTTCGGTAGCAGCGGGAGTCAGAAGAATTGAAGCAGTAGTGGGCAAGGCAGCAAATTTATTTTTAACTGCTGTCAATGAAAAATTACATAAGCAAATTGTACAATTAACAGAAGCATGTGCAACTATAGCTACTAAATTATCAACTTCATTTACAACACCTGACTGGAATGAAAACTCCTCGGTGGATGTCTTGAATGATACCATTGCAGCATTACAAGCAACTCAAAAAGAATTGCATAAAAAATTAGAAAGTCAGGAAGCCCAATTAGTAAATAGCTTGGTGGATACCTACACAAATCAATTTATTGATAAAAATGGAATTGCGTTTTTAGGTGCTAAAGTAAATTTAAATAGTGCTGACAATTTGAAAAAATTGGCACAATTATTAGCTTCAACTCAAAGCAAATCAGTGATTGTATTGGTAAATGAAATAGAAGCAAAAGCAGCTGTGGTGTTGTCAATAAGTGAAAATCTGGTTCAAGAAAAAGGATGGCAGGCTCCACAAATCATTAAAGAAAAAATAGCAGGTTTAATTAAAGGTGGCGGAGGTGGCCAAAAAACATTAGCCTCAGCTGGGGGGCAGGATGCCACTCAGTTAGATAAGGTAATTGAAGCAGTGAGTTCAATGCTTTAATGAGTCATTTTTTCAAATAAATAATTGAAATTCAAGGCCTTAGTTTAAACAGCTAAGGCCTTTTTAATGAACTGATTTTTTATAAAATTTAACATTTCCGAATTGTTTCGTAGTTAAAATATTTCCTTATTTTTGATCTACAAAATATTTCGTATTAAATCAAAGTGTATGAAAAAAATAATATTAGGATTAGGAATGATGGTGCTTATTACTTCAACAGTAACTGCACAAAAAGAAGTAATTGTCATTAACAAATCGGTTAAGGCGAATGCAGAAAACCCATTAATCGTAGTTAATGGTGTTATTTCGGAAGCTGCAAAAATGGACGATTTTGATCCAAACAAGATTGAATCTGTTAATGTGCTTAAAGGTGCCAAGGCAACAAAAAAATACGGTAAAAAAGGCGAAAAAGGTGTTGTTGAAATTATACTCAAGGAAAAGTATAATCCAACTATAAATGAAAGTTCAATTGAAACCATAATTAATGGAGACAATGATACCACAATTAACAAAAAAATAAATTTATCAATAGTAATTGATGGTGATAAAATAACAATCAATGGGAAGCCTGCTGATAAAAATGATCCTAGATTAAAAATGATGTCTAAACCTTTTGTAGGAAAAGGCGCGCCAAAAAAAATAATCATCGAAGAAATTAGGGAAGATAATGATTCACATGATGAAGATGGAATGGGTAGCGATGATGTTTTAGACATGGTTACACCTCCGGCACCTCCTACCAACAAAGCGTTTTTAGGTGTTATAAGTGAAGAGAACGAAAAAGGTGCCAAGATAAATACAGTGAGTGAAGGAAGTCCAGCTGAAAAAGCGGGATTAAAAAAAGACGACATTATAAGTAAGGTAAATGATAAAATTATTGACGGACCTAAGTCACTTTACGAAGCAATTGGATCATTCAAAGCTGATGACAAAGTAACAATTACTTTTATAAGAGAAGGTAAAGAACAAACAACAACATCAACACTTGCAAAAAACAAAGCATTAAATGCACCCCGACCATTTAATTTAGGTCGTGGGTTTAGAATAAGTCCTGATCAAAATTTTAATTTTGAAATGCCTGAATTAGATGCACTAAATGCGCGCATCAATAAAAAACCGAAGCTGGGTATTTCGATTGAAGACACTGAATCAGGAGATGGTGTTAAAATCAAAAGTATTACCGCTGGCTCTCCTGCTGAAAAGGGTGGATTAAAATCGAATGACATCATCATTCAATTTGATGAAAACAAAGTAACAGATGTGAATGACTTAAAATGGAATTACTTACAAGAAGGGCAGATTTTAAAATTTACAGTTCAAAGAAATGGTGAAAAAAAGAAGATAGAAGTTAAAATCCCAAAAAAGCTAAAATCGGCTGATTTATAGAAGCCTTTAAATTATTAATTGGGGCTGATTCGCCAATTATTCAATCCCAAATGCCCTCAACTAAATTGAGGGCATTTTTGTACCCGATTAAAGGGGCTTTAAATGAGCCATTTCTTGTATTTTTGCTACATGGCAAATATGGATAAATACGAAGCAGTTATTGGCCTCGAAATACATGCACAATTATCGACCAATAGTAAATTGTTTTGCGGCGATGCAACTAGTTTTGGTGCAGAACCTAATACACATATAAGCCCAATCACCATGGGACATCCTGGTACGCTTCCTAAAACAAATAAGAAGGCTGTTGAGTATGCTATTAAAATGGGATTGGCTTGTGGATGTGCAATTGCCGAAGACAATTATTTTGCGCGTAAAAATTATTTTTATCCTGACTTACCAAAAGGCTACCAAATATCACAACATACTACTCCCATATGTGTGGGGGGCAATGTAGTTATACAAACAAATGAAGGAGAAAAAACAATTCAATTAAATCGAATTCATTTAGAGGAAGATGCGGGGAAAAGCATTCATGACATCTCTCCTACTGATACACTAATTGATTTGAATCGTGCAGGTACCCCATTAATTGAAATGGTAACGGAACCTTGTATTCATTCGGCCGAGGATGCATTTTTATATGTAACAGAAGTGCGAAAGCTAGTAAGATGGTTAGGCGTTTGTGATGGGAATATGGAAGAAGGTAGTTTAAGATGTGATGCTAATATTTCAGTAAGATTAAAAGGAGAAACCACGCTAGGAACAAAAGTTGAAGTAAAAAATTTGAATTCAATTCGAAATATTAAAAAAGCGATTGAATACGAAATAGAAAGATTAATCGAACTAAAAGAAACAGGAGGGACCATTATTCAACAAACCCGTAGTTTTGACGCTAATAATGATACTACCTTTTCAATCAGGGATAAGGAAGACGCTAATGACTATAGGTATTTCCCGGATCCAGATTTAGCGCCCTTTCATTTGACTAAGGATTATATAGAAAGTATTAGCGCTAATTTACCTGCATTACCAAATGAATTGAAAGTTGAATGGAAAAGCAAGTATGGACTTACTGAATATGATATCAATCAATTATGCGAACACAAGGACGAAGCGGATTTTTACATTGCATGGACTAAACAAACAAGTCATTACAAGGCAGCAGCTAATTGGATCATTGGCCCAATTAGAGAATACCTAAATGAACACCATACTAATTATAACACTATAGCAATCGCTATACCTCACTTAGTTGAATTATTAAATTTAGTAGACCAAGGAAAATTGAATTTTTCTGTTGCGTCAGGAAAGGTTTTCAAAGCAATTATGGAGACGCCTCAGAGCCCTACTCAATATGCACTTGAAAATAATTTACTTCAAACCAATTCATCCGACGAAATTAATGACTGGGTAGAACAAGTATTATTAGCCAACCCAGATAAGGTTGCCGAATATAAAAAAGGAAAGAAAGGTTTAATAGGTCTGTTTGTAGGTGAAGTGAAAAAACTGAGTAAAGGAAAAGCAGACCCCAAAATAACAACACAATTGCTAGAAGTGCAGTTGTCTAAATAAACAATAATGAAAATAAAAAATCTAATTGGCGTTATTGCCATTGCTGCATGTTCTTTTGTAGGGTGCCAAAACAAAAACGGAGAGGCTCGATATAATATTGCGGGCACAATTCAAAATGCTGCGAATCAAAAATTATTACTTCAAGAAATACCATTTGGCGAAAAGCCAATTATTACATTGGATTCAATAACACTTGATGAAAAAGGAAAGTATAGTTTTGATTTCATTGCTAAACAAGAAGGCATATATCGGATTGCAACAGAAAAAGAAATGGAAATTCTTTTTGTAAACGATGAAAAGAATATTCAATTAAATGCCGATGCGAAAAACTATCAATCATATACTATCAAAGGCTCTAAGTCAAGCGAAGCGCTCATTTCATTTTTAAAAGAATATCGCAAGAAAGATTCTTCCATTTTTTCAACTTTATATAGTTTAGATCTTTTGCAAAAACAACAAGCAAAAGACAGTACGATCTATTTTTTACAAAAACAACGAGTAGAAAAAATTGAAGACTTAAATAAGTTTGTACAAAGCACCATAAACAGCAGTACTAGCCCAGCCATGATTTATTATCTATTGGGATTAAGTTTAAGATCTATGGAGACTGCACAAGTTTTGGCTTTAGCTAAAGCAACAGCAGAAAAAATAAAGGCGGAACCACTTATTCAGTTTGCAAACATGTTGAATACCCAAGTACAAACAAACGCTAAAACAACTGCCCTATCGGTTGGACAACCGGCACCAGAAATTGCTTTAGCAGATCCTGCTGGTAAAATTATTACCCTAAGCAGCTTAAAAGGGAAATATGTATTGGTTGACTTTTGGGCAAGTTGGTGTGGGCCATGTCGAGCTGAAAATCCAAATGTTGTAGCTGCGTATGAAAAGTTTAAAAAGAAAAACTTTACCGTATTGGGTGTTTCTTTAGATGATCAAAAATCAAACTGGTTAGAAGCTATTAAAGCAGATAAATTAAATTGGCAACATATTAGTGATTTGAAAAAATGGGAAAGTACAGTTGTATCTACCTACCAAATTGAAGGCATTCCATTCAATGTACTATTAGATCCAAATGGCAATATTATCGCCAAGGAATTAAGAGGAAAAGCATTACAAGATACCTTGAGCAATATTCTACACTAACAATTGCAAAGGAAATAAAATAGCTATGCAGCGAAAGCGCATAGCTATTTTTGTTTTATAAATGTTTTAATTAATGCTGGCAATAATATTAAATTGGTAAGCGTACTTACAACAAGTGTCAAAGAGGTTAACCATCCAAGTGCTTTTGTACCTCCAAAATCACTAAAACAAAAAATTACAAACCCTGCCACCAACACCAACGAGGTATAGATAATGCTAATTCCAGTATGCTTAATGGTTTGAACTAAAGTAATGTTAACCTGATTATTTAAGCGAGGTAGTTCTTGTTTATAATTCACTAAAAAGCGAATAGTCACATCTATAGCAATCCCTAATGCCACACTAAATACCAATACAGTTGATGGTTTTAAGGAAATGCCAACCCATCCCATAACGCCGGCTGTCATTAATAGTGGCACAATATTAGGTATCATTGAACACATTAATATTGGAAAGGATCTAAATAAGAAAATCATACAAATCGCTATCAATAAAAATGCCCAAAATATGGATTCGCTTAACCCTTTAATAATAAAATTACTTCCTTCTAAAAAGGTAACACTACTTCCCGTAATCTGAATATCATACTTACTAGTGTCAAAAATTGCTTTTGTTGCGCTGTCAACTCTGTTTAAAAAAGCAGGCAATTTTGCACTACCAATATCTTTCATATTTACACTAATTCTCGTTGCACGCTTATCACTATCAATAAATTTATTTAGCAATTGTGTTGGGTTATTCGCATTTTTATTATTTGTCCCATTAGGCCCTAATTTTAAATAGGGCGCAATAAATGCCATCTCTGTCCCTGATGGAATAGTATATGCCAAGGTATCACCATCATAAAAAGTTTGTTTAGCAAATTTGATTCCCTCTATCAATCCAATTGGCTTACCTAGCTCGGGTTGTTCACTTAAATATTGGTGCATTCTATCAATATCTTCTAATGGATGAATACTTCTTACTAAACCATTTTTCTTTTTGGTATCTACTACAATTTCCATTGGCATTACCCCTCCGCCTTGTTGCTCAAACCATTTAAGATCGGTATATAGTTTGTCTTTTTTAGGAAGGTCATCTACAATAAATGCCTCCTTTTTTATGCGCGCTAACCCCATCCCCGAAACAATTACAAATATAATAGTAATGCCAAAAACCCATTTAGTATGTACAAAAGTCCATCTCTCAATTTTAACCAATACTTTTTCTAAAAATGGGTTGTCTAAATATTTTACATGGTTAGGCTGCGGCGCTTTTAAATAAGTAAGTACAGGAGGGATAAAAAATAAACTGATAAAAAACAAAGCCATGATATTTATACCAGATACCCAACCAAATTCTTTTAATAATGGACTCTTGGTAAATGCAAATACAAAAAAACCAATCGCAGCGGTTATATTACAGAATAAAGTAACAATACCCATACGTCCAACCATATTTATAATAGCGGATTCTTTATCATTGGTTTCTTTATAGGAAGTATGATATTTATTTAGAAAATAAATACAATTAGGAATACCAATAACTACAATTAAAGGTGGGATCAGTGCTGTTAATAAGGTTATTTTTTGACCTAATAATACCATGGTGCCAAAGCTCCAGATAACACCCATCGCTACCACTGCCAAACTCATTAACATAGCAGAGATAGAACGGAAAAAAAGCAATAGCGTAATAGCGCATAAAACTAGGGAACCTATTAAAAACCAAAGCATCTCTTTTTTAATTCGGTCCGCTAATATTGTTCTGATATAAGGCAAGCCGCTTATGTGTAATTCCACATTTGTAGATTTACTAAATGCTTCCAATTTTTTGTTAAGCTCCGCAATAATATGGGATCTAGCAGCACTATTAATGGAATCTGGCACAAAACTGATTGCCATCATGTACGAATGACTATCCGGATTGTATAGTAGATTTTTATAAAAGGGAATACTTTCAAAAGCAGCTTTATGTTGCTTCAGTAAAGAGTCATTGGTATAAGGTGGCGAAAAAATCTTAGCTGCAATAAATTTTGTATTTACGCTATCCTTTTTTAAATCATATGCTGATGGAACACTCAACACATCAGTAACACCAGGAATTAATTTAATAGATTGATGTAAGTCAACAAAAGCATTAAAGAAAGCAGGATTGTATAGACTATCGGATTGAAAACCAACTACCATGGTGGTGCCGTCTACTCCAAACTTTTTTACAAACTGCTTGTAAACAATAAATTTGGGATTGTCCTCGGGAATAGCTTTAGTAAACTCATAACTTAGTTTAACCTGTGCTGCAAAATATCCCATTACAAGGGTCGCAATCGCTAATAGGACTAAGCTAGTTACTTTATACTTGACAATTTTTTGTCCTAGACGATACCACATGATTATTTCATTTTATGATAATACCCAAAAATAAGCGATTAGTTGCGTAAGAATGCCAATACCAAATCCAATAATAAGTTCTTGCTTAGTATGATCACTCACTATCATCCTAGCACTAACAACAACACCAGCAAGCATTGCGGCAGCGATTATCCAAATAAAATTATTTATTGGATAAAGAAAACTAACCAATATGACTGCAGTCAATAGCCCGCTTACCCCAATAGCGTGTAAGCTTACTTTTATAAAGTTATTAGCAATTAATCCTAAACTACTCGCTATAAATATTCCAAAGTAGAAAAATTTTAGTGCTATTGGCTGATCGGTAAAAGTTCGACTCAAATAATACATCCACCAATAAAAAAACATAGTAATTACATATGGTATTACACGTTCTTTTTGCGTTCTTAAAAAAATACTTTCGCTAAATTTTAATCTCCACAACAAGAACACTGCAAATGCAGGGAAAAAGGCGGTTAGCCAAAAAATGCTAAATATTTTTAATTTTAATTGCCACTCGGTTATACCTACAAATTCATAGGGAACCACTTTGACCAAATAAAGGAAAAATAATGTAGGGACAAACAACGGATGGAAAACATAGGATATGATTTGCGCACTAATACGAAGTGGTTTGGCTGTATTGTTTTCCATAATATTATTTAATTACTAAAGCTCTTTCCTAAGCCTAGCAACGGGTATATTTAATTGTTCTCTATATTTTGCAACAGTCCTCCTTGCAATATTATAACCTTTGGATTGGAGTTGTTCGGTTAATTCATCATCACTCAAAGGCTTATGTTTATCTTCTTGTTCGATTAACTCTTGTAAAATTGCTTTCACCTCTTTTGTACTAACTTCTTCTCCTGAATCGGTTGTTAATGACTCACTAAAAAAATATTTCAATAAGTAAGTGCCGAATTCAGTTTGTACATATTTACTATTAGCAACCCTACTTACAGTTGACACATCTAATAAAGTTTTCTCTGCAATGTCTTTTAAAATCATGGGCCTTAATTGTGTAGTATCCCCACTTAAAAAAAAGGATTCCTGATGCAATAAAATGGCTTGCATTGTTTTTAGCAATGTTTGCTGCCTTTGAATAATCATTTCAATAAACCATTTTGCAGCATCTATTTTTTGTCTAATAAAAAACACTGCTTCTTTTTGCGACTTATCTTGCTTTTGTCCCAACTCATATTCTTTAAGCATCATCTTATAATCGTCACTTATAACTAATGGTGGTGCATTTCGACTATTTAAAGTAAGCTCCAACTTGCTGTTATTAATGAAAACTGTAAAATCAGGAATAATGTATTTCTCTGCCTCATTGTTTTGAGCAATTTCTGCACCTGGTTTGGGATTGAGCGAAATGATTTGATGCATTACCTCTTTCATACTAGACTCACTCAAATGCAAACTCTTTTGAATTTTGTCATAATGTTTTCGCGTAAACTCTTCGAAATATTTTTCCAATATTTGAACCGCTAAGTTCAAATATTGTTTATTTTCTTGCTTATGATCAAATTCATCCGAGGTAAGCTTTCTGTTTAATTGCAACAACAAACACTCTTTCAAATTTCTTGCAGCAATACCAGCCGGATCAAAATTTTGAATTTTTTCAAGCACATTTTCAATGTTATGCTCTTCCACCCACATCCCTTGCTTAAAAGCCAAATCATCTGCAATAGATTGTAATGCTCTTCTCAAATAGCCATCATCATCCAAGCTTCCAATAATTTGTTCTGCAATTTTATATTCATCTTCTACTAAATCAAGCATACTAAGCTGATCCATTAACAATTCATGTAAACTGGCTTCGGCCTTTATTGGAATTATTTTATCATCATCTAATTCTGGATAATAATCATCCTTAGTTTTATAATCTGCAATATCCCCATCATCATCATAGTTGTATTCACTCAACTCTTCATTGCTCATTTCATATTCATCTACAGGAACCGCCTCTTCTTCATCTGGCAAGCCCTGCAATAAATCATCTTTCATTTCTTCTGAAGCAGTTGAAGCATCTCCATCCAACAAATCTAAATTCATTTCGAGTGCTGGATTTTCTTCCAACTCTTCTTTAACTCTTTGTTCAATTTGAGCACTAGGTATCTGCAACAATTTCATTAACTGAATTTGCTGAGGAGACAATCTTTGTAACTGCTTTTGTTGTAACGACTGACCTAATGACATATGTATTCTTTACGAAAGAGCAGCTTTCAAAACAGCTAAAAATTGAGCACCTTTTTCATGCACTTGTTCTTCAGACCATGTTAAGCTTATTGCAGTTGAAATACATCTACTCATAATAGCATCACTTTTGGCAAATGCATTATTTTGTAAATTAATTAAAGCGTTTTGCTGTGCCTCACTTAGCCCGTACAAACTTTTTGCAGTTTTTAAATGATCCCATTTACGGATGTAATGCCAGTTATTGGCATACCAATAAAAATTACCGCCCAAAATGCCTGCAACTTTCAAAGCTTCAATTGCTTTTTCAGTTTGATCTTGCGTGGGCAAAAACCAACTTAAGAAACTAAAACTATCCCCTGCAGGATCCGGCACCACTCTAAAACTTACACCAGGCACCTGCTCCATATAAGATCTTAAAATTTGGTTGTTTCTTTTTTGTAACGCTAAAAAAGTGTCTAATTTTTTAATTTGTGCTAAACCTACCGCTGCATGCAATTCACTTATTCTAAAATTGTATCCTAAAAATGGATGCAAATCGGCCCCTCTGTCAATACCTAAATGATCATGTCCATGATCAGTAAAAGCATCAGATTTGATATAAACATCTTTGTTATTGGTCATCACTACACCACCCTCTCCACATGTAATCGTTTTTACAAAGTCAAAGGAAAACGTTCCTGCATCTCCAATCGTACCTAACGACTTTCCTTTATAAGTTCCCCCAATACTTTGACAAGCATCTTCTAATAATATTAATTTATGTTCAGCACAAATTGCTTTTAATGCATCTAAATCTGCCATACTTCCACACATATGAACAGGCATTACACATTTTGTTTTAGGCGTAATTGCGGCCTTTACAGCATCGGGCGCTAAAGTCAATGTTTCATCTATATCTACTAAAACAGGCACAGCACCCATACTTAATACTGCTTCAAAACTTGCAACAAATGTAAAGGCAGGCATGATTACTTCGTCACCAGCACCAATTCCCAACGCAGCCATTGCGGTGGTTAATGCCGCAGTACCACTAGAGGTTAATTGCGCATATGCACTACCAAAACGACTACAAATTGCTGCTTCCAGCTCTTTTGATTTCCAAATTCCTTTGCGCGGACCATCAAATCCATAGCGCATTAAAATACCTGTCTCTAGGACATCATTTACTTCTTTTCTTTCTTCATCACCAAAGAATTCAAAACCTGGCATAAACTAAATTTTAAGTGAAACAAAGGTAGTTTAAAAAATGAAAATTGGGGGTTTTTCAGTAATTTGCGCCTGTAAATTAAACACATAGCAGCTATGGAATACAGCAAATTGATCTCGGTTTCTGGAATGTCAGGACTATTCGAATTAGTGACAAGTAAAAATGACGGTGCAATTGCCACTTCATTAGAAAATAACAATACCCAATTTATAAGCTCAAGAGCCCACCAGTTCTCACATTTAGAGAGTATCGAAGTGTACACAACCCACGAAAATGTGTTTTTAGCGGAAGTGTTTATTGCTATGGGTAAATCAAAAGAGGCTTTGCCAAATGAAAAAGACCCAAAAGCAGTAACTGCATACTTTAAAAAAGTGTTCCCTAAAATGGACTTTGATAGAGTTTATGGAAGTGATATGAAAAAAATGGTAAAATGGTTTGCACAGTTACAAAAACACAACGTGGAGCCAACAATTCCTACCGAGGACGAAACAGCGGAATAACCGTTACTAAAATTCTATATAAAAAGCTTACTCAACTTAGGGTAAGCTTTTTTTTATGCTTAAATTGCAGGAACCGAATTGGCGAATGCTCAAATCTTAAGATTATGAAAAAAGGATTTTTATTGCTATTAGTATGTTGTGTACTTACCTTCCAAATGAATGCCCAAACAAGGGCCGAAAAAAGATGGGTTAAAAAACAGTTCAATGCGTTAAGCTTGGATGAAAAGATTGCACAACTAATGGTATTAAGAGCCCATAGTAATTGGGATGAAAAAAAAATTGATACCTTAAGTCAATTAATAAAGCAATTCAATATTGGAGGTCTTTGCTTTTTTCAGGGCGGCCCTGTGCGTGAAGCAATGCAAACCAACTATTATCAATCCATCGCCAAAACACCTTTGCTCATTACCATGGACGCCGAATGGGGTGTTGGAATGCGCTTAGATAGTGTTGAGATGTTTCCAAGACAATTATCATTGGGTGCAATTGCGTCTGACAAACTAGTTTATGATATGGGAGCGGCAGTTGCAGCACAATGTAAAAGAATGGGTATTCATGTAAATTATGCACCCGACATTGATATTAATAACAACCCATACAATCCGGTTATTAATGACCGTAGTTTTGGGCAAAATAAAGATCGTGTCATTCAACATGGCATTGCTTACATGAAAGGCCTGCAAGATAACGGTGTTATGGCAACAGCAAAACATTTCCCTGGACATGGCGATGTAAGTGTAGATTCGCATTTAGATATCCCTATCATCAATAAATCAAGAGCTGCCTTAGATAGTTTAGAATTAGCTCCATTTAGAGCGCTCATTAAAGCTGGTATTGGTTCAGTAATGGTAGCGCACCTATCAGTTCCTGCAATTGACACTACGCCTAAATATGCAACCTCTTTATCTCCTAAAGCAATTAATGAATTATTGAAAAAGGAATTGGGCTTTAAGGGATTAAGTGTTACCGATGCAATGGATATGCAAGCAATTAGCAATTACTTCCCTCGTGGCGAAGCAAATGTACGCGCATTATTAGCAGGTAACGACATGCTATGTTTACCTGGAGACATTGGACAATCAATCGAAAAAATTAAACAGGCAATTCAAGAAGGAAGATTAAGCGAAGAGGACATCAATAGCCGTGTAAAAAAAGTATTGAGTGCGAAATTTAAATATGGGTTAAATAAAAAACAATTCATTGATACTACCAATATCATAGCAGATTTGAACCAATCTGTAAGTCAGCTAAAATCAGCAATGGCTGCTCAATCATTGACTTATGCCAGTGCAAGTAGCTTACCAAATTTAAATAAAGAAATACCCACAGCTTACATTGCATTAAATACAGCTCAGCATACTTATTTGACTAAATCTTTAGAAACAAACTATGGAGTAAAAGTTTTTTTAGTGAACCCAAAGGACAGCAGTGCATTAGATCGAATAAAAGATAGCTTGGGTAATTTCCAGCAAGTAATTGTAGGTTTACACAATTACAGTCGTCGTCCTGCAAATCATTTTCAGATACCTTCCTTTATTTTACAATTCTTAAATCAACCACATCCTCAAAATTGGATACATCTTATTTTAGGCAACCCTTATGCTGTTGCAGATTTCAAAAATATTGCTAATATTTTATTTGCCTACGAAGACAATGAATACGTTCAAAAGGCAGTTCTGCAATGGTTGCAAGGAAATACTAAAGCTACCGGGCAATTACCAGTAACAGTTTCAGACAATCTTCCCTATGGAACTTCATCTATAACAATTCAACAATTTAGCTCGATTGATTCTATTGTTTTTGACGCTATTAAAAAAAAGGCGATACCAGGATGTCAGATATTAGTAGCAAAGAATAATAAAATAATTTTCAACAAGGCATATGGAACAACCGCAGGGGAAGGATCAAGCCCAGTCACATTGGACACCTACTATGATTTAGCTTCCGTTACAAAGGTTTCAGCGACTACCGTAAGTATTATGAAACTGGTAGACGAAGGTAAAGTGGATATCAACAAAACTATTGGCGATTACCTTCCTTGGGTCAAGGGAAGCACCAAGGCTAACATTACCTTAAAAGACTTATTACTACATCAAGCAGGACTTTATCCATACATTAAATTTTATGAATCTTTATTACAAAGCAATGGAACATATAAACCTGGCTTAGTAAGCAATAAGATAGATAATACCCATCATCAATTTATAGCTCCAAATAAATACTTGGTAGATTATTGGATGGATACAATCCAAAATCAAATATTAAGAAGCCCAGTAACTGAAGCAGGCAAATATATTTATAGCGATAATGACTTTATATTTTTAGGAAAAATAGTAGAACAAATTACGGGCATGAATTTAAACGACTATACTAAAAAAACATTTTACGACCCAATGGGAATGAAAAGTACTGGCTTTCTACCTATGGAGAAAACCAATCTGGAGAATATAGCAGCAACAGAAGTTGATGATTATTTTCGACATGAACTTATTAGAGGTAGCGTACATGACGAAGGCGCTTCAACGATGGGTGGAATTGCTGGACATGCAGGTTTATTTAGCAATGCAACCGACTTAGCAAAACTATATTTAATGTTTCTTAATAACGGAAATTGGGAGGGAAAACAATTTATACAATCTAGCACGATAGCAAAATTTACTGCATATAATACTAACAATAGCCGAAGAGGATTAGGTTTTGACAAGCCTGAAAAAAACAATGCAACTAGTAAAGATCCCTATCCAAGCGCAAGTCCATCACCTGCTACATTTGGTCACACTGGATTTACAGGCACTTGTGTTTGGGCAGATCCAACAACAGGGATCTTATTTATATTTTTATCAAACAGAGTATTTCCAACAAGAGACAACAAAGTTTTTAGTTCATTAAATCTTAGACCAAAAATTCAAGAAGCGATTTATGCTGAATTAAAATAATGAAACCCTGGTTAACGATACTGCTTTATTTTATTTTTGTTTTTTGTAATGCACAAAACAAAATAGGAACAATTGGTCAATGGAGAGGGCACTTTGACAACCATAGTGTTATGGGTGTTATAAAAGGCGATTTTACATATGCATATACTCCTTTTCAAATTGCCAAATTAGATGATAAAGGAGTTATAAACTGGATAGACAAAACAACTGGCTTGTCTGATATTGGCATAACCAATATCACATGGGATGCTATTCAAACCCAAATGATAATAAGCTATTCCAATAGCAATCTTGATGTGCTAAAGGGTGACCAAGTTTATAATATAAATGCTATTCAATTATCAAATTTATATGCAGATAAAAAAATTAATGCCATTTTTATTTATCAAAATTTAGCATTACTCTCTACCAATTTTGGTATTGTAACAATTGATTTGAACAAACATGAAATAAAAGATACATGGTTTCCGAACACAACTCAACAGCCAACTATTACCTACTCCTTAACCATTGCCCATGATAGTATTTATGCAGCTACCGAAAAGGGTATTTGGGCTTCGCCATACATAAATGGAACACAACCCAATCAATGGGGGCATTTATCAAACTTTGATGGACTTACAGTTAATCATTTAACCCAAAAAAACAATATTATATACGGCTATTCCTCGGCAAGTATTTTTCAATTGCCCCTATCAACAGCTATTTTTCAAATACGCAATGGTATTATTCAACACATAGATAGCAATGCTAATAATTTAATACTTAACATACAATACACTTCTAATAAAGGTGCAATAGCCCAATTAAATAAGGATAACACTATCACATTAATGACAGATAGTACTTATTTAAATGCGCCTATGCAAACACTTTTAGATAACAATAACACCTATTGGATTGCGGATAGTAATTTAGGTCTTGTATACAAAAAAAGCACTTCAAATACTTATCAATTTGCCAACCTAGGGGGCACAAAAGCATCCATTAATGGAACAATTTCAATAAATGAAAATAATTTAGTTGCGCCATTTGGAAATATATCGGGATACGCAAGTTTTAATAGCTCTGGTTGGAATAGCTATCGACAAATGGGCAATTTAAATTTACCCATACTGCATGCAAGTACAATTTCAAAAGCAGACGATAGTTATTGGTTTACGAGTGATCACAACTTAACACATGTGATAAATAATAATAGTCAAGCTGAAATAATTATTCCAAATACATTCATCGGAACTTTCAAAGAAATTAGTGGGGATCAAAATAGTTCAATTTGGGTCATACAAGATCAAAAAGGAATTATTCGTCAATCCAATAACAATTGGATTACAATTGATATCCCCGATAATTTTAATAAAAATGGACTTGATAAATTTATTGTCAGCAATCAACAACAGGCTTGGATAATTGCACCAAATAATCAAGGTATTTACATTTACCAATCCAAGGATATATATGGAACTGAAATTTGGAAACAATTATCTACAGGACAATCAAATGGAAACTTACCAAGCACCCATGTGACAAGTATTGCTAGTGATAAATTAGGGAGCATTTGGGTGGGAACAGATAATGGTATAGGTATTTTTAACTGTGGAGATATTGCTAATTCGCCTTGTAATGCCTATTTACCAATAGTGAATAATAATGGATTTAATGGTTATTTATTTCAGAAAGAAATTGTTCGTTGCATTACAGTGGATGGGGCTAATCGAAAATGGATTGGAACCAATAATGGCGCTTGGCTATTAAGTGAAGATGGACTTGATATAATAGAACATTTCACAAAATCAAATAGTCCATTGACCTCTGATACTTTATTACAAATTATTATAGATCCAAAAACAGGTGAAGTGTTTTTTAATACCAATAATGGAATGGTAAGTTACAGAGGCACTGCTACTGAAGGGGCAACAACACAAAAAAACATACAAATTTTTCCGAATCCCGTTCCGCCTAATTTCAACGGTTTAGTTGCATTTAAAGGATTGGTAGAAAATGCCATTGTAAAAATTACTGATTTAAATGGCAAGCTTTTATACCAAACCAATGCTTTGGGAGGCCAAGCTATTTGGAACACACGAACATATGAAGGCAAAAAAGTGGCTACCGGAATTTATTTGGTGTTTGTAAGAGACCTCAATGGAAGCGAAAAAGGGGTGGGAAAAATTGTAATTGCAGACGGATATTAATCTACATTTAAATCAAAATTTTTAAACACTTTAAAGTTTAACATACCTCTTTCCCCAGTTACTACTCTGTACATTATTTGTCTTGCCTTTTTTGTAGGTTCCTTGATAGCAGTATCCGTATCATAAATAGGGAATTTTCTAAATAAAATACCCTCCACTAATTTATATTCGTCTTTACCACGATATCCTTTACTTAATACCATATCATTTGTAATATCAGGAAATAGTATCGGTTGAATATATTCGTTTTCCTTTGAGCTAATTGTAAAAGGAACTATTTTCCCCGAAACATCAATGATATAAATAATCAAATCTGGGAAATTATCTTGGTTAAAATCATCCACTTCAGCTGACAATACCCTACCCCTAATTTCACGCAACACTTCGCCTGCTTCATTTTTAAATCCAACAGGTTTAATACTCAATATATTTGTTTCTGGCTTACGATTTAAACAGGTAACCTTAAAACCAGCTTTACCAATTTTTAATGTACTATCATACTTATTCATTTTTTGAGCAAATGAGCTAATCGATAAGCATAAACAAACCGCTATAAAAAATTTGTACATTCGTTTTATATTTGATATCAAAGTTAATAGATTAGTTTTAAATTACGATTCAAACAGTTAATCATGTCTTTCTCAATAGATATTCAAGCAATTGCTGACTTTAAGCTGATTCGCATTAAGAACCAGTTAACGCAGGAACATATTGATATTTCAACAAAAGGGGGACTGCTTAATAGTTGGATACTTACTCCGGATGCAGGATGTTTCGATATTATTGACGGAAATAATTTTGAAGGGGGATGGGGAAATTTTGAAGCAAACGGATTTAAAGGTGGAAAAATGAATCCTTTTTCCTGTCGGCTTCAAAATGGAAAATACGTACATGAGTCCAAACCCTATACTATTGAAAAATTTTATTTAGGAGCACACGCTTTACATGGAGTTTTATATGATTCCATTTTTGAAATAGTTGAAACTGTATCTACCGAAAACGAAGCATGGGTAACATTGAACTATGAATACAATCAAATTGACAATGGTTTTCCATTCAACTATTCGGTTACTATCAAATGGATTTTTGAAAAAGAAAATAAAGTGTATGTTGAAACCAGCATCACGAATAAGGATCACAAAAGTTTCCCGATGATGGATGGATGGCATCCCTATTTCAAACTAGACGAAACCTTAAATGAATGTACCCTTCAATTTTATAATAAAGGAATACTTGTTTACGATGAATCACTATTACCTACAGGTGATGTATTGCCCTGCCATGAATTTGAATCTCCTAAAAGCATTGCTGCAATTGAACTAGACAACGGATATTTATTAGACAAGCGCAATCCGGCTACTACTTTAGAAAGTAATAATTTTAAGTTAGTTGTAACGCCAGATTCAAACTACCCATATTTACAACTATATATCCCAAGTAATAGAAAAAGTATTGCGATTGAAAATTTAAGTGCAGCGCCGGATTGTTTAAATAATAAAATGGGGCTACACATTATGCAGCCCCAGTCGGTTTGGATATTGAAAACACAATACCAATTATTTTATAAATAATTACAATGCAATTACTGCAGTAATACTTATTTCGACATTTACATTTCTTGGAAGTGTTTTAACTGCAACAGTTTCTCTTGCCGGGAAATTACTAGTAAAATACCCCCCATAAACTTCATTAACCTGCGCAAACAACTGCATGTCACTTAAGAAAATACTAGTCTTTACAATGTTTTCAAAACCAATTTTAGCTTCCTCTAAAATTGCTTTGATATTTTCCATAACCTGCTTGGTTTCGGATTGGATACTATCTAATACCAATTCACCTGTAGCTGGATCAAAGGCAATTTGCCCACTTGCAAATAAGAACCCATTTGCTATCACAGCTTGACTATAAGGTCCAATTGGAGCAGGTACTTTATCCGTTTGAATGATTTGTTTTGACATATTAATTTAATTAGAAGCACAATTTCTTAATTTTCTTGCAAATACAGGCTTATTTTTGCAAAACAATTATAGGAAATTGGCAATTATTTTATACATAGACACGGCTGGAGAAAATGCAATGATCGGCATTACTAAGGACAACCAATTGCTTGCCTTGGAGCAAAACAGTCAGGCAAATACACATGCATCTTTTGTTCAGGTGGCAATTGCAGCAATACTTTCAAAATCGGGTATTACCGTTCATCAAATTGATGCAGTAGCTGTAACAATGGGTCCTGGTAGTTATACAGGTTTAAGGGTTGGCTTATCAAGTGCAAAAGGCATTGCCTATGCAATTGGTAAACCATTAATCGGCATCTCTACATTGGCCCTTTTGGCTCAGCAAGCGAGCACACATCCTGTAGTGATTCAACAAAGAGATATCATTCAAATATTTTGCATGATTGACGCTAAGAGAATGGAAGTATTTGGCGCAATTTATAAGGCAGATAATTCCATAATTATTCCAGAACAATCTATCATTTTAGATATTGATTATTTTAATAGCCTTTTAAAAAACGGCCCAGTGTTATGCGTTGGAAATGGGGCAATAAAATCTAGAACCATTACGGATCAATCGGAAATATATTTTATGGAAGCGTCTTACGAAATGGAAGCGTTTATTCAACTTGCAAAAATAAAGTGGAATAACAAGGATTTTGAGGATATAGCCTATAGTAAACCGGCTTACCTAAAAGATTTTTATCAAATTCCCTCCACTAAAGTCTAAGGGTATTTATTTGATAAATTTCAACACATATTCCTTAAATCGCAAATAATTATATATTAGTTTTTAAATTATATAATGTAGCTTTGTTATAAGATTTTTATTCATAACCCCCCAATAATACTATTATTGTCATGAACCAATCATTACCTCAATTACAATTATCAAATGGCAAATCGCCAGTAAAAGTGGATTTGCTACACAGCAAGAAAGCTGCAATGATTTTAAGAGCTTTAAACCACAAATTACGTCAGCAAATTGTTAAGCTTATTGACGAGCAACAAAAAATGACCGTTACAAACATTTACGTAAAACTAAGATTAGAACAATCAGTCGCTTCACAACATTTAGCTATTTTAAGAAGAGCTGGCATTGTTGTTACTACTAGAGAAGGAAAATACATTTTTTACACAGTTGATTATGACCGTTTAGAGCAAGTGAATCAATTTGTTGAACAATTAGTTGGATAAGAATGGCATTAACTATTGATCAATTCAAGCTTATGCTTGAAGACCTTAATAATATTTTAATTGATACTAGGCCTCAGGATCAATGGATGACTAGTCATATCCCAAACTCATTACATATCACCCCCGCTACTGTAAAATATGCAGTAGCGATGGGGGCGATTGAGAAAACATCTCCTTTAATATTGATTTTAGATCCATCATTAGAAAAAGAAACTTTGGCTTATTTTTCAGAAGCAGGATTTACAAATGTTTTAGGATTTTTAAACGGAGGTTACGAAACCTGGCAATCAACTGGAGCAAGGCATGATATGCTAATTGATGTAGAAGTAGATGAGCTTGCTATGGACATTCCGTTTGATGAATTTTTAATGCCATTAGATATTAGAGAGGAAGATGCATTTAATAAATCTCATATTAAAAATTCAGTCTCCTTGCCTTTGGCTGAATTTATGGATCCAGGAAGTATGTCTGAATTAGATGAGCATTTCAATATTTATATTATTAGCGAAGATGGCACAACAAATACTTTGGCAGCAAGTATGCTAAAAAAACAAGGCATCCATAATATTAGAATCGTCAATGAAGGATGGGTGGCAGTACAGTTTTTGAAGGATAAATTTAGTTTTGAAACAATCAAGAAGCCTACTATCACAAAGACAGATGACACCAAGAATAGTTTTCTAGCCGACTAGCCTTTACTGAAATTATCTAAATATTAGTTATTGAATTATTCTACTAACAATTTTTCGTGCGCAATTGGATCAAAAGTGTATTTCCATCTACGATGACTCCACAAATAATTAGAAGGATTCGATTTTATTTTATCTTCTAACAATTTAACATATTGCAAGGTAAGTTGACCATCTTCAAATTGATTGGGCTGAGTGGTCATAATCTGATATTCGGAATGATAATACCCTCGCTTTGTTCTGTGAAAATGTACAAATACTTGTGCAGTGTTATTTAATTTAGCGCCTTTTTCCGGACCTTTCACAAACGGGGTAAGTCTTCCAAAAAAATTCACCCAATATGCTTGAGATACGTTTCCAGGATTTTGATCCGCTGCTAAAGCAAGTCCATACTGCCCTTGCGCTACATATTTTGCAAATTGGGTTCTAAAGCTAGTTGCTGGAATTAAAACAGATCCATACCTGGCACGCAAGTCATAAATTAATTTGTTAAAGCCTTTATTGCTTAATGGCATGTAGACTGCCAAAAACGGACACTTACCATATTTAGCCACTCCCCAATTGGCAAATTCCCAATTAAAAAAATGTCCAGCCATAAATTGAATATTTTGGCCTGATTCGTATAAGTCATTTAATACCTCAATGTTGGAGGAAAATCTTTTTTCAAATGTCTTATCTGAAATGGACAATATTTTAATGGTCTCTATAAACGAATCTGTAAACTGTTGATAGAATTGTTTTGCTATTTTTTTTCTTTCTTGTATTGATTTTTCCGGAAACGCAATAGTTAAATTATAATCCACTACGCCTACTCTATATTTAATTACACTTCGTAAAATAAAAGCAACGCCGTCACTTATAAAATACAAAACACGCCAAGGCAATAAAGAAATTAAATAAAAGAAACTGTAAAAAACAAAATACATAAACAAACTTTAGTGTTGCATTGGATCAATCCATGCATCATTTTCTTTTAATAATTGAATTAATTCGTCAACTGCTACTTCACTATCAATGTTCCGTTTCATTACTTCTTTACCCTTATATAGTGTGATTTTACCAACGCCACTACCAACATATCCAAAATCGGCATCTGCCATTTCACCCGGACCATTCACTATACAACCCATAATAGCTATTTTCAATCCTTTTAAATGATTCGTGACTTTTCTAATTTTAGCGGTCGTTTCTTGTAACTCAAATAACGTACGTCCACAGCTTGGACAGGAGATATATTCTGTTTTTGAAATTCTTGTTCTAGTTGCCTGCAAAATACCAAAACTAGTAGCATTCAAAAACTGTTCAACAGATGAATTACTGTTATAATTTCTGCCAGACAAATTAGCCATTTTACCAGCTGAAGCATTGTAAACATCCGCAGATACACTTAAGCATATCCCATCTCCCATTCCATCCAACAATAAAGCACCTGTCTCCGTTGCAAAATGAATTAAATGTTCATCGGTTGTTTTATTATTGCTATCTGTCATTAAGATTACTGGAGAATCAATTCCCAATTCCATAAACTTTACAAGCATACGTCTCACTGCAGGCATTGCATGCTGTAATTGGCTACTTAAACAAAAAACGACAGTAGTGTCTTTTGCAATTTGTAATAATTGTTCATCAGATACTTGTGTAGAGACACTATAGCAGTCAATCATTACAAAATTGAGTGCACTATTTTTATGTTGAGCTGATAAGTAATCATCGCCATTAAATATTGGGAAATACTTAGTGCTTTCATTATTGGATGATAATCCTAAATCAGATGAAATGATACGTAAAGTGCCTGGCAAATCAAAGTCAATTAATTTAGTACCTGTAAACACATAGTCTGCTGCAGCATCGCTAATGCTCCATTTGTCCGTAGCACTGTTATACGTATATCCAATTGCAATTAAGCATTCTCTTGATATCACTTCCAAATGACTTAAGTCTGCAACTACCACCGGAACTTGACCCGCACCAATATTCAATACTGTTGATGAGGTTCTTCTTTTATATTCAAAAGGATTATAAGTTAATTTATCAATCGGTAAAATGCTTGCACTATTTAAGTTAGCAGCTTGCCCATTATATCTTTTAACAATATCACGACAAACAGGAATTTCCAACTCAGGATCCTCGGTTAAACTAACTCTAATAGTATCCCCAATTCCATCTTCCAACAATGTGCCGATTCCAATTGCACTTTTAATTCTTCCATCCTCTCCATCTCCTGCTTCTGTTACCCCTAAATGCAAAGGATAACATTCTCCAAACTCATTTTGCATTTGTTGTAATAATAAACGGTAAGCATGTACCATTACTTGAGGATTACTGGACTTCATACTCAAAATAATCTGATGATAATCCAAGCTACGCGCGATTCTTAAAAACTCCATCGCGCTTTCTACCATTCCATTCGCCGTATCACCATACCTGCTCATGATTCGATCACTCAATGAACCATGATTAGTTCCAATACGCATTGCAGTTCCATTCGCTTTACAAATTAAAACAAGTGGCGTAAAGCGCTCTCTTATTCTCTCAATTTCCTCAATATACTCCGCATCTGTATATTCAATTTGTTCAAATTTTTTCTTGTCTACATAATTTCCTGGATTCACCCTTACTTTTTCAACAATGGTAGCTGCAATTTCAGCAGCATTAGGTGTAAAATGAATATCCGCGACCAGTGGAGTATCGTAACCTTTGTCTCTTAAAGCTGCTTTTATATTTGCTAAATTGTCTGCTTCTTTTTTACTTGGGGCAGTAATTCTAACTAACTCTGCACCTGCTTCAATACATTTAATTACCTGCGCTACCGTTGCATCAGTGTCCATTGTGTCAGTAGTAGTCATTGTTTGCACACGTATTGGATTCCCTCCTCCAATAGTAAGATTGCCCACTTTTACTGTTCTTGTAATAAAGCGCTGATAGGAAGTTAATGAGTTACAGTAGTACTGCATAATATATACTATGGTTTAGTAAATAAAATTATAATTATCTAATTCCTTTTAAAAAGCCTTGTTGAAGTAAAATTGATTTTAAAACCGAAACTGTTTTAGCTTTTTCATTTTTATTATCCGAATTATTTTGATCAACAACATACATCACGAAAAAATAAGGATGCTTGTTTTCCTCAACATAACCTATTATCCAATTGGATGCAGATTCACTTTGCTCAGATCCGTAAATATAACTTAGTTTATAGCTAGCATTATCCTCTTTTAAAATCATTTGCTTGTATATATCCTGAGAGCGCTTTTGAAAAGGCAATTGATTGAAATATAATTTTTTTATAAATCCCAATTGCTCATCAGGCGTAATTCGCAGTGAACTATCTCTCCAAAAATTATTTAAATCATTACTTACAATTCCTTTTCCATAATGTAAGGAGTCAATTACTTTCAGCAAATCAGTTCTCCCTATTTTTTCAATAATACTTTGATAATAAGCAACAGAGTCGTTGCTCACCCAAGTACTAGCAGTATGATTAATATACCCTCTATCTAACGCTATTAAACTTGGCACAGCAAAAAAGGTATGGTAAGGCGCAAAGGAAGAATCCTTGTAAATTGCTAAATTAGTTATGGTAAACTGAGCGGACCCATTTTCCATTAATGCGAAACAACCTTTCATTTTTGCGCTATCCAATATTTTTACAATTTGCTCATCTGACTTGACATTGTTTGGAGAACAAGCTAAAGTCAAAATGCTGATAAAAAAGAAAAGACCAATGTACTGTTTCATATATTCAATTTACGTCCTCAAAATTACCACATAATACCAATAAAAAACCCCCAATTAAGGGGGTCTTTAAACTATTTTAAGGCTATTATTCTATGCCTAATAATTCAACATCAAAAATCAATGTTGTACCTGGCCCGATAACTGGACCTGCAGAACGCTCACCATAAGCTAATTCACTTGGAATGAACAATCTCCATTTAGCACCAACCGTCATTAATTGAACAGCATCTTGCCATCCTTTAATTACTCCATTTAATGGGAAACTAATTGGCTCACCTCTTTGAACTGAGCTATCAAATACAGTTCCATCAATTAAAGTGCCATGGTAATGACATTTTACTTTGCTTTTTAAGGTAGGGTGCTCAGTGCCTGTACCTGCAGTTAATACTAAATACTGCATGCCATTGGTCATTTTAATAACACCTTCTTTTTTTGCATTTTCTTCTAAGAACGCTTTCCCAGCAGCTCTGTTAATTGTGATTTTTTCTTGACTCATTTTATCTTGGTAGTTTTTAATACAAACATCTAATAAGCTATCAGGGATTTCTGTTTTAGTAATTGTCCCTGCAGCCATTCCTTTTTTAAACATTTCAAAGTTTACATCTTGCAAACCCTGTCCTTTTAAACTTTGTGCGATTCTATAACCTAATGCATATGAAGCACTGTCTTTAGTTGTTTTTAAAGTTTGTGATGGCGTATAAGTTAAAGCCAACTTTGGTTTAGTAGAAGGTGCAGCGGTTTTTGTTGTTGACGCCTTTGTAGCAGTTACAGGCTTTGTTTGTGCTACTGCAATCAAACTCGAAAACAATCCAATGAATAATAATCCTTTTTTCATACTTAATTTTTATATACTAATTTTTATTTAGCGATGCCAAAAATACAATTAGGGCTTCAATAATTGGTTAATTTTTTGGTCAACTTTCTCAAATTCCATACTATTTAACACTTTTTTCATAGCAATAGCAATTTCTGCCGTACAAAGGTTTCCAATACTGCCCTCATGGGTATGGGCAACCTTTGTTGAATATGTATAATTTCCGTCTTCAATTGCCAATCCAATTTTTTTATACGCATCTCTAAAAGGAACACCCGCATTCACTAATTTATTGACTTCTTCAACACTAAATAAATATTGATATTTAGGATCCTCCAATAAATCTTGTTTCACTTCCATATGCTGAATCATCAAAGAAGCCATTTCCATACAATTTTTCAATTGTTGAAATGCTGGAAATAAATGTTCTTTTAATAATTGTAAATCACGATGATAACCCGAAGGCAGGTTTGTAGTCATCATCATAATTTCATTAGGCAGTGCTTTTATACGATTGCAATAAGATCTTATCAATTCAAATACATCTGGGTTTTTTTTATGCGGCATAATACTTGATCCTGTTGTTAATTCTTCAGGGAATTTAATGAACCCAAAATTCTGATTCATAAATAAACAAGCATCCATACTTAGTCTTGACAATGTATCTGCAAAATTTGCCAATGCCATAGCTGTAATTCTTTCCGCTTTACCACGACCCATTTGCGCATAAACAACATTATAATTCAATGTCTCAAAACCCAATAATTCAGTTGTCCTTGTTCGGTTAATTGGAAATGAAGATCCATATCCTGCAGCAGATCCTAATGGATTTTTATTCACAACTGTAAATGCTGCTTGCAATATGGTCATGTCGTCCACTAAACTTTCAGCGTATGCCCCTAACCACAAACCAAAGGAAGATGGCATGGCCAACTGCAAGTGCGTATATCCGGGTAATAAATCATTTTTATGTTGCTCACTTTTATTTTGCAACAAACTAAATAAGGATTGAACTGAAGTGGTTAATGACATTAATTCAGCGCGTAAAAACAATTTAAGATCTACTAAAACCTGATCATTTCTACTACGTGCACTATGAATTTTTTTACCAATATCACCCAGCTTTTCAGTTAATAGCATTTCCACCTGTGAATGAATATCTTCAACGCCTTCTGCTAATTGAAAATTACCTGCTTGCACCATTGCATATATTTCAACCAATGCTTTTTTTAATTGAACTTGCTCTGAATTTGTTAAAAGACCAACCTCAGATAACATCGTGGTATGCGCAATGGATCCTAATACATCATAAGCAGCCAAGTATAAATCCATTTCCTGGTCCTTACCAATAGTAAACTGTTCAACCGAACTAGCTACCTTATTATTTTTTTGCCAAAGCTTACTCATAATGAAATCATTTTATCAATTAGTTGTATATAAGTCTGAATTCCCTCCTCTATTTCTCTTACAAAGATAAACTCGTCTGCAGTATGACTTCTGGCAGAATCACCTGGCCCCATTTTTAAAGTTGGAAATGGCATTAATGCTTTGTCAGATGTAGTCACTGAACCATAATATCCTTTACCTAGCGCCAACCCTGCTTGAATTAATTTATGATCAAGTGCAATTCCTGTAGAACGCATTCTTAATGATCTTGGTATTACTGACGACTTTACATGCTTCCCAATAGTCTCCAATATTTCTTCAAACGTATATAATTCATTTACACGAACATCTACAACTATTTTACAAGTAGAAGGTACCACATTATGTTGTTTATTCTCTGTCTCAATAACGGTTACAGTCATTTTTACCTTTCCCAATAAGTCAGAAATTTTTTCAAATTCATAAGATTTAAACCATTCGATATCTGGCAATATTTTATATAGGGCACTTTCCCCTTCTTCTCTTGCAGCATGTCCTGACTTTCCAGAAGCCACCACATCTAACACCAATAATCCTCTTTCAGCTATCGCCATTTCCAACAAAGTTGGCTCTCCTACAATTCCAAAATCAATTTTAGGCAATGATGGTAATACCAATTCAATTCCGTCTACCCCTGATATTTCTTCTTCGGCAGAAGCCACTAAAATAATATTAAATGGCAAATCGGCTCTATCATAGTAATACAAAAAAGTAGCTATTAAACTCACCAAACAACCTCCTGCATCATTACTTCCCAGCCCAAATAATTTATCCTCTTTTTCAATTGGGACAAAAGGATCAATTGTAAATCCTTTATTTGCTTTAACGGTATCGTGATGAGAATTTAACAATAAGGTTGGCTTTACTTCATCGTAATGTGTATTTACTGCCCAAATATTATTTTTAATTCTTTCTGTTTTTACTTTTTTATGAAGTAAATAAGCTTGAATTAAATCAGCAGTTTTATCCTCCTCTTTGCTAAAGGAAGGGCAAGCAATTAATTTTTCTAATAATTGTTTTGCTTCCTCTTGTAAAGCTATAATCTGTGCACTGTTTTGTTGTATGTTATTGGTCTGTGACATTATATTTTGATTGTGGTACCTGCAGTACCGTTAATTAATTGATTCATTTTTTCCGCTTTTCCAATGATGACTGATTGCACACCACCTTCTAAAGCCAAATACGCGTTGTCAATTTTAGGAATCATTCCTTCAAAGATGACTTTTTGTTCTTTTAATGTACCGTAAGCCGGTCGATCAATAAACGCGATAATTGAATCAGGATTATTAACGTCTGATAATACCCCTTCTCTTTCAAAACCATATATTAAATGCACCTCATATTGCTTAGCCATACCTGTTGCAATGCTTTGAGCAATTGTATCGGCATTGGTATTTAATAATTGACCATTGCCATCGTGGGTAATGGGTGCTACTACTAATTTAATTGAACTAGATAATAATTGTTTTACCAACTCAGTATTGATTCCATCTACATCACCAACAAAGCCATAATCAATAGCACTATCTATTCTTTTATGGGCATATATTAAATTTCCATCTGCCCCAGTTAAACCCATTGCGTTCACTCCCAATGATTGCAATTGTGCAACTATATTTTTATTGATTGCACCTGCGTATACCATGGTTACAATTTTCAACGTTGTCTCATCGGTAATCCTTCTTCCATCCACCATGGTTTGCTCAACCCCCATGGATGTTGCCATTTGGGTAGCTAATTTTCCGCCCCCATGCACTAAAATAGCTTGCCCTTTCAATTTTGAAAAAGCAGTTAGGCACTCCGTTAACAATACAGGATTGTCAACGATATTACCTCCAATTTTAATGATGTATAATTTTTCCATTTTATGATTTGTGTTCATTATTAAATTATAATGAACCTAAAATATTTGCTAGTACTGACTGTGCTGCCCATACTCTATTAGATGCTTCTTTTGTGACCAAACTATTTGCGCCATCTAAAATTTCATCACTTAATTCTACATTTCTTCTCACAGGCAAACAATGCATCACTTTCGCATTATTAGTTAAAGCTAGCTTCGCATTCGTCAACATCCAACTTTCATCAGTTGAAAGCACTTTTCCATATTCACTATAACTACTCCAATTTTTTACATAAACAAAATCGGCATCTTTTAAAGCTTCCTCTTGATGATGCGAAATAGTTGCACCATGTGTGTATTGCGTGTCTAATTCATATCCAACAGGATGGGTAATGACAAAATTTGCTTCTCCCCATGCATTCACCCATTCACTAAAGCTATTAGCTACACATTGTGGTATAGGCTTAATATGTGGCGCCCAGGTTAACACTATTTTAGGTTGTTTGTTTTTTAAGTTTTCATTCAAGTTAATTGATTCCTGAATGGTTATTATATCGGTTAAAGATTGTAATGGGTGCAAAGTCGCTGACTCTAAACTCACAATTGGAATTCCGGCATACTTAATAAACTGGTTGATTATTTTTTCACCGTAATCATCCGCTCTATTTTGCAATCCAGGAAATGTCCTTATACAAAGTATATCAAAATAATTACCCAAAATGGGAGCAGCGTCTTTAATATGTTCTACAGTTGTTCCATTCATGATTGCACCTTCCGTAAACTCTAATGCCCAACCTTCCTTATCAACATTAAATACTATAGGCTCCATACCTAAATTTTGAGCAGCAACTTGTGTACTCAATCTTGTTCTTAAACTTGGATTCAAAAACAACAACCCAATTCTTTTATTGGCACCTAATGCTTTATCTATAAATGGATTTGCTTTATAGTGCAATGCTTGCTTTACCAATAAATTGATATCCGTTACATCTTTTACTGAAATAAATTGTTTCATGAGCTTACGCTGCGTTTTGCTTCAAAAGTTGAATTGCTTTATTCAACCCGGTTAAAAATAAATTGATATCCTCCATGCTTATCGCCAAGGATGGTAACAATCTTACAACATTTGGCTTTGCCTCACCTGTAAATATTTTTACATCATTCAATAAAACTTTTCGAATATCTTCCAATCCTGCCTCCATTTCAAAACCAATCATTAACCCTCTACCTCTTACTGCCTTAACACCTTTAATATTTTTCAAAGCATTTATTAAATAGATTCCTTTTTCTTGTGCAGCTTTGATTAAATTATCTTTTTGCATTACTTCAATAACTGCTAATGCCGCAGCACATGCTAATGGATTGCCACCAAAAGTAGTACCCAACATTCCAAACTTAGCTTGAATATGTGGTGCAATTAATATTCCGCCAATTGGGAAACCATTTCCCATACCCTTTGCCATAGCGTAAATATCTGCATTTACTCCAGCATGATCATGTGCGAAAAATTGACCAGATCGACCATATCCACATTGTACACTGTCTGCTATATAAACTGCCCCATTCTCATCACAAACTTTTCTGATGGCCTGCAAAAATGAATCACTTGCTTCATGAATGCCTGCAACACCTTGTATACCTTCAATTATTACAGCTGCAATTTCAGTACCTTGTAAGGCAAAACAATTCTCTAATGCAGCAACATCATTAAATGGCAAAAAGATAATATTATCCGTATCGTTTACGGGAGCCACAATACTTGGATTGTCTGTAGCAGCTACTGCTAATGAAGTTCTTCCGTGAAATGATTTCTTAAACGCAATAATTTTTTTTCTTCCGGTATGAAAGCTAGCTAACTTTAATGCATTCTCATTTGCTTCTGCGCCACTATTACATAGAAACAATTGAAAATCTTTTTTTCCACTAATTTCATTTAATGCTATAGCCAATTTTTCTTGAATTGGCATAATTACCGAATTAGAATAAAACGCAATCGCATGCAGTTGTTCCTCGATGCGCTTTACCCAGTGAGGTTGAGTATGTCCAATGCTTATAACAGCATGGCCTCCATACATGTCCAAATATTCTTGCCCCTTATCGTCCCATACCCGGCTGCCCGCAGCTTTAGTAATAGCAATAGGATTTAAAGGATAAACATTGAATAATGACATGATTGAAAGTTTTATATTAATGAAATCGTTTACTAGATTTCTCTTTTACTAATTAATATTATTAAAAATAATTTGCTTTTAATTGCAGACCTGTCCCTTCTTCTAGTCCTAAAAGTAAGTTCATATTTTGTACTGCTTGCCCAACTGCACCTTTCAATAAATTATCTATAACAGAATGAATTGCAATTTTATTTCCTTGCTTTTCAATATGGATTAAACATTTATTGGTATTTACTACCTGTTTTAAATCAATATTGTTTTTGGAAACATGTGTAAATGGATGCGCTTCGTAAAAAGCATTGTATAATTCATATATTGCATCGATACTCAAATCACACCCAACAACCGATGTTACAAAAATACCTCTTGTAAAATCACCTCTCCATGGTACAAAATGAACTTCGGCATTTTGATTGCCTTGCAAGTTAGCCAAGCTTTCGCCAATTTCATTTAGATGTTGGTGCTGTAAAGTTTTATAGGCTTGAATATTATTGGCTCTCCAACTAAAGTGACTCGTTGCAGCTAACCCTTGTCCTGCACCAGTTGAACCTGTAATGCCAGTGGTATACACTTCATTTAATAACCCTTTTGCAGCCAATGGCAACAACCCTAATTGAATAGCGGTAGCAAAACAACCTGGATTGGCAATATAATTTGCTTTTTGAATAGACGATTTTTGTAATTCAGGTAAACCATATACAAATTGCATTTCTCCAAAAACTGCAGTTGATGCTAACCTAAAATCTTGTGAAAGATCTATGATTTTAATGCCCGCTTTTATTTGATTGGCAGCTAGAAACTTTTTAGCATCTCCATGACCTACACATAAAAAAAGAATATCAATGTTTTGGTCTAATACATTAGTAAATTGTAAATTAGTATCTCCCACTAAATCAGCATGTACTTTACTTACCAATTCTCCAGCACTACTGGTGCTGTGCACAAAAGCAATATGCGCATTAGGATGGCGTAACAATACACGTAGTAGTTCACCACCTGTATAACCAGCTCCACCAACTATTCCAATATTAACCTTTTGCATCAGATGCTTAATTTTATTTTTTATTAGATTCTTTCACGTTGTGGAAAATTCCTGTTTGATTGCCAAAAATTTTGGTAAATCCTCTTACATCAGCACCAGTAAATCCAGTATTCATTTCGCCATACTTTCCAAACTTAGCACTCATCAAATCATTTTCTGATTCAATACCAATAATTTGAAAGCGATACGGATTCAATTGAACAAATACATTTCCACTAACTTGTTCTTGAGAATTAGTTAAGTATGCTTCAATATCACGCATCACTGGATCTAAAATTTGTCCCTCATGCAACCAGTTACCATAGAACGATGCTAATTGATCTTTCCATGATAATTGCCATTTAGTCAATACATGTTTTTCTAATGCATGATGTGCTTTTAAAATGACCATGGGGGCAGCAGCTTCAAATCCTACACGACCTTTGATACCAATGATGGTATCCCCAACATGTATGTCTCTACCAATCCCATAAGCGCCTGCAATAGATTGAATATATTGAATGGCTTCAGTTGGATGTGTAAAGGATTGACCATTTACTTTCGTGATTTCTCCTTTTTCAAAACGAATCACCATTTCTTCAGTTGCTCCTTCCTTTGTCATTTGCGTAGGCCATGCACTTTCGGGTAACATGCCTTTCGAGTTCAATGTTTCTTTACCACCCACACTCGTTCCCCACAATCCTTTATTGATAGAATAAGCTGCTTTTTCAAAGTTCATCTCCACGCCCTTTCCTTTCAAGTATTCAATTTCCGCTTCTCTGCTTAATTGTAAATCTCTGATTGGAGTTAATATTTCAATCCCAGGAATCATGATTTGAAAAATCATATCAAATCGCACCTGATCATTGCCCGCACCTGTACTTCCATGCGCTACCAATTTAGCACCCACTTTTTTCACATGCTCTGCTATATGTAATGCCTGACTTAAACGTTCCGCACTAACACTTAATGGATAGGTATTGTTTTTTAAAACATTGCCATACACCAAGTATTTAATGATGCTCTCGTAATATCCTTTTACTGCATTTACAGTGGTATGTGTTTTTACTCCCAATGCATAAGCATGTGTTTCTACTTTTTTCAACTCTTCTTCAGTAAATCCACCCGTGTTCACAATTACACTATGTACTTCTAAGCCCTTATCTTGAGTCAAATATTTTACACAAAATGTAGTATCTAACCCTCCACTAAATCCAAGTACGACCTTTTCCATATTCTTTATTTTTTTCTAAACCAGTTTAATAATTTGCTTTTTAATCCACTTGAAATTTCTTGCGGAGTCTCTACTGACGCTTTTGGCTCAAGTAACATTGCAGTACACATACAATTTTTGCGATCCTTACTCATTAATATTTCGTAATTGACACAACTCTTACAACCTGCCCAGAATTCTTCATCATCTGTTAATTCACTATAAGTTACTGGCTCATAACCTAATTCACTATTAATTTTCATAACAGCCAAGCCAGTTGTTAAACCAAACAATTTTGCATTGGGATACTTTTCTCGAGACAATTGAAAAATAGTTTGCTTTATCTTTTTAGCCATCCCACTTTTTCTGAATGCTGGAGAAACAATTAATCCACTATTGGCAACAAATTGACCATGCTGCCAAGCTTCGATATAACAAAAGCCTACCCAAGTTCCATCTTGAGTATGCGCAATAACTGATTTACCTTCTTCAATTTTTTTAGCAACATATTCAGGACTACGCTTCGCAATCCCTGTTCCACGCGCTTTTGCAGAGGAAGCCATCTCATCAGTGATGGTTGTTGCATAATGAACATCGCCACTATGGGCTACACGTACTATAATTTGCTGTTCCAATGATCTTAAAAATTTAAGGAAATGACACTTCTGGCGTTTCTAGAAAATTTCGGGGTTTTTTCCACTGATAGGGGCAATTGCCAACTGCTCGTCCTATCAGAATCCACGTCGGGGTGAAAATGATACCGCAAGCGGCAACCTGATGGGGCTGTTCAATACAAGGACCGGTGCAAAATTTGCACTAACTGGTATAGTATTTAATTGTCCTTGTTTCATAATATTATCCTTTGATAGGAATTAGGTAGTAAAAGTATAAAATAATTAAACAAATATGACCCAATCGTAGCTATAATTTGAACTTGAAAGGCATAAAAGACAATAAAAGGTCCTAAAATAATAGTTGTTAGTTTTTATTTTGCCCTTAAGGCTTCGTAATTTTGGATATAGAGAACAAAATGAACCTTATGAAAAAAATAATTGGATTGAGCTTATTAGTGGGAGCAAGCATATTTACAGCATGTGGAGTTCAGCAGACTGAACAAAGTGAAGTAAAAAAGGACACAGCTACCTCTATGTCCGCTGACACATCAACAACTATAACATTTGCGACGAGTTTGGTAGACAATAAAAAAGATCCAACTTGTGGCATGCCAGTAACTGCAGGCATCAGCGATACCGCTCACTACGATGGACATGTACTTGGATTCTGCTCGAGCGAATGCAAGAATGAATTTTTAAAAAATCCTAAAGCTGGTTTAGGTTCGGCGGAACTAAAATAATAACGGAAATATTATTTAGGGCGCACCAATAATAGCTACTAACTAAATAGATAAGCGATATCATCTTTGGTCAAGGACTTCACAAATCCATCTTCATCGGAAATTAATTCCTTGGCCAAAGATCTTTTTCTATCCTGAAGTTTTAATATCTTATCTTCTACAGTATCATTACAAATCATACGATACGCAAAAATATTTTTAGTTTGACCAATACGATGTGTTCTATCTATTGCTTGTTGTTCAACGGCTGGATTCCACCAAGGATCCACTATATATACATAATCAGCTGCTGTTAAGTTCAAACCCACACCACCCGCTTTTAATGAAATTAAGAACACTCTACATTTTGAATCATTTTGAAAACGTTCAATTGCTTTTTCTCTTTCTTGAATTGTACTTCCTCCGTCAAAATATTCGTAATCAATTCCCAACTTAGTTAATTCCTCTTTAATTAATCCTAACATTCCAAGAAATTGAGAAAATACCAATGCTTTATGATCACCAATGTTTTCAGCTATTTCACGCGTTAATTCTGCTAACTTAACCGATTCATTAGGATAGTTTTCATCTTTTATAATTGCAGGGCTATCACAAATTTGACGCAACTTCATTAAGCCTTGCAAAATAGATAATTGTGATTTTTGAATTCCTTTTTCTTCAACCATTCCAATTAACTTATCTCTATAATCATTTCGGTAAGCCTCATATATTTTTCGTTGTGCAGTTCCCATTTCACAATACAAAACCATTTCTTGTTTTTCTGGCAAGTCTTTTGCAACTTGTTCTTTTGTACGGCGTAAAATAAAAGGGAATACAAATTTTCTTAAATGCTCTTTTTGCTCTTTTTCATCAAACTTATCAATTGGCATGGAAAAATTATGCTTAAAATATTCAACTGTTCCAAGCATGCCCGGATTTAAGAAATTCATTTGAGCATAAATATCGAAAGTATTATTCTGTAACGGTGTACCACTCAAACATAATTTATTGGTGGCCTGTAATAAACAAGCTGCCTTAGTTACTTTACTAGTTGGATTTTTGATCGCTTGACTTTCGTCCAAAATGACATAGTCAAATTTAACTTCTGAGAACATTTTTATATCACTTCTTAAAGTTCCATAAGTAGTAATAATTACTTCGATTGGCTCTTTAAATAATTGATTTTTTGTCCTCGTACCTCCATGATGAATGCGGAATGTTAAACTTGGAGTAAACTTTTTTAATTCATTTTGCCAGTTAAACAAAAGGGTGGTTGGACATACTACTAGTGCGACTAGGGTGCCGTTTTTTTCCTTTAAATGTTGAAGAAAAGAAAGCGTTTGAATGGTTTTACCCAATCCCATATCATCTGCTAATATACCTCCCCATTGAACATCATGTAAATAGTTCAACCATTGAAATCCACTTACCTGATAAGGCCTAAGTATGGGGGTTAAATGTTCAGGTGGCGGCACATCTGAGATTGAGTATTTTTCTCTAATTTTTTCGTATTTGCCTTCGAGTTGAAAAATTAATTCCTCCTCATCTCTTTGCTCATACAATTCATCTAAAATAGAAAAGTGATATTTGCTTAATTTTAAATTTTGCTGACTACCCTCTCCAACTTTAAATAACAAGGAATATTTATTCAACCATTTTTCAGGCAAAACACCCAAACTTCCATCTTTTAAAGGAACAAATTGTTGCTTATTTGCAAGCATATTTTTAATATCCTGAACAGACACTTTTTGTTCTCCGAAAGAGATTTCCACTTTAGCATCAAACCAATCAGTATTGCTACTTATGTACATTTTAGTAGACGGCTTGGCAGTATTAAATTTAAATTGCTTTAAATTCTCTGATCCAAATAATGGAATTTGTTTTTCCTTAAGTAAATCGATGAATAAAAAGAACCAATTATTTTTTAAAACTTCAGCGCCTTTTAATGCCAATACATTTCCTTTTTCAAAACGCACAAAGCCTGAATGCAATTGTTCAATCACATTCATTAAAGTACGCTCTTCGGCTAAATCTCTTTCTAGTATAACTATTTTATCACCCTGCTGTTGTATCACCGAAGGGCCTTCCTCCGAAGTAACTGTAATGTCCTTATAGGTATAGATAGGCTCAAATAATAAATAATCTCTATCTTCTTTTAGAATGATTTGCAGTTCAGGCTTGATCCCTTTTAATTTTTCTTGTTTTACATTACCTAATTCAACTTGATATGATTTAGACAATGGCAATAAAACAGACTGTAAATACATTGGCCAATCTTTTAAATCAACTTCATTGATCCCTGTTGGCATAAATTGTTCCACCCATTTTAAATCTTCTCTATTTTTCCAAGTATAAAATTGATGCTCGTGTTGGAAAATATAATGTGATTTCGCATGATTGTCTGCAATTGAAATGGTACCATTTGGTAAAATAACTTGCGCATGAATAATGTACTTATCTGCTTTTTTTTCAACTTTAAAACTAGGTTGAATTGGATTAAATATTAATTCAGCTTTCTGTAAGTTCGAAGTAGTAAATGTTTTTTTAGCAGGTAAGTGAAAATGGAAAGGATGTTCTGAAATGTCTCTCCATAATTTTTCCAATTTTGGATGAATATATTCCTGAATCAATTCCCTAGTTTCATTTGGCAAACCTTCCTCATCGCCGCCTAAAATAGTATCCCAAATTCCCATGAACGGTGAATTTTTATCAAGGTATTTTATAAGCTCGCTAGTTTGTAATTTACGTACCATTTGAATCAAATTCTTATCCTCATCGCTGATATCCAATGGGATTAAAAATTTTGGCAGGTCAATTTTTTCAACCTTGCTCACAAATGCATTACCTTCTTCATTTACCTCTCCTTTTATTACATTAAATAATAAATGAGGGTATTCATTTTCTGCTTGTAGAATAACTAATCCGAATCTTTCAACCGTTTTAGCAACTGTATTGCTTGTGCCATGTTCCTCCTCGATATCCCAATCATTAGATTTTGGAATTTTTCGAATGGTAACAGCAGGCGCCGCATTCACTTTTTGAATTCTATCATCTAGTACTTTCAAATAAGGCTTCCCATCCTGATAAGTAAACTCAAACTTGTCTTCGATATAATCATCTAAAGTGTAGCCGTAGAGTGCTAATAATTTGTTCTTCTCTCTGTCCCAATTTCTAATTGTTTCAAAATAATCAGCCCCTTTTAATTGAAACAACTGCAGTAATAAAATGGTCTTATGAATACAAAGCGGATACTCGGTTTCGGATAAACAATCACATGAAGTATCAAAGAATCTTTCCTCATTTTTTTGAATAATAATGTGAAATGTTTTACTATTTTCCTCCACTTCAGCAACTACTTTTTCATTGGCACTCTCCGTAATATGAGGTCTATTCGATTTTAAAATTGTTTCGGCGCGCTCAAAAGTACTTTTTGAACATAGCATTCGAATCATTTTTAAATCCAAATTCTTTGTGCGTAGCTGAGTATGTGTCGTTAGATAAGAAGTTTGTTTATAATCCAATAAATTCTTATCTAATAAGTCTTGTACAAAAAACAAAGCAGCTGCTTTGTGTCTACAAACTTCTGATAAGTTATAGGGACAACCGCACCTTAATGAAAGTGTGGAAGGACTTTTAAAATTTTCAATAGTTACTTTATAATACGTGCTATAACCATCATCTTTAACACGGCAGTGAATGCTGCCTAATAATGGATCAAACTTTACTAATTCGATATTTTTCAGTGCGAATATTTTTTTCCCACGTCTAATTACCTCTTCGGTTCCGAAGCTATAAATGTGTTTTACTAAGTAGGGTAATGCCATAAATTATACAATATCGCCCCTTTGAAAAGGGCAATTTGCAAATGTACGAAATTACAGGCTATTTTTCGACATTCTTATAGCCCATTTATCAGTGCACCATCCTTAAATATGGGCAAACTAGGCGCAATGTCTTTTGTAACACAATAAATCATGTCAGATTCTAATCCATACGCTGCTAAACGATGCCAATGCGTTAAAGTTTGTATATATGTTGGCAAATTATCTTTTTGTTGAATGTATAGCTGGTTCGCCATAAAACTACTATCACAATGAATGGTGAAATGTTCTTTTACCGCTTCAATAACAGCACCAGCAAACAAAGTATCTTCGATATTAAAACGATTCTTCCAACCTGAACATCCCAATATGACTGGTGCATTTTGTTTTTTCAAATACTCCACCACATTTGTCAAATTCGGGAAGGATCCAGTTATAACTTCTTTAGCCCCTTTTCGCAATGCCATATGCAAAAGCTTTGTTCCATTTGTTGTGGTAATTACAAGTGTTTTATTTTCTATAAATGAACGAGGATATTCAGATGGCGAATTACCATAAGACAAGCCTGGTATAATTTTGCCATCTCTTTCCCCTGCTGTGATTCCACCAGTAGCCTTACCCATTTCGATACATGCCTCTGGGCTATCCACAGGAATAATTTTAGTGGCACCATTATGAAGTGCTGTTGCCATAGTTGATGTCGCTCTAAAAACATCAATAATGACAACAATACTATCTTTTATTTCATATAGATCTAATAACTGTGGGGTTAGTACGGTATGCAAGCTCGGCTTCACTAAATTATCTTTACTCATATCGCAAAGATACTAAACCCATTAATTTTTCAAAGGCAATTCCTTTTGTTTGGATAAAATTAGAATTTCGCTTAATACCACTTCGGTACTAGTTCTTTTAACACCTGCTTTATCAGTAAAAGATTTGTTTACCAATCGTCCTTCAATTGCAACCTCAGCCCCTTTTGCCAAATGTTTCTCAACATAAATCGCCAATTTAGACCAAGCAATTAAACTAAACCACTGCGTTTCATCCATCCAATCCCCCTTTACATTTTTATAACGATCATTGACTGCCAAACGAAGATTGGCCAATTTTTTATCATCCCCGAATACTTTCATTTCAGGATCAGCACCCAGTCGACCAACTAATTGTACTTTGTTTTTAATCGCTTTCATATTTTTATTTTTTAATGAAAGACAAAATTGCATCTCATCTTGATGCTAGATTCAAGTATTAATACTACGAAAAAAGGAGCCGAAGCTCCTTTAATATATTATTTAATAAAAAACTAAATTACAATTTCACTACTTAAATGGGAATTTAACCACTTTAGCCTTTACGGGTGTATTTCGAATGTCAATGAAAATTTCAGTACCTACTTTTGCATGTTCAGTAGCTACATAGCCCATTCCTATTGCTTTTCCTAAACTTGGCGCTTGAGTACCTGAAGTCACTGTACCAATATTGTTTCCAGCAGCATCCTTAATTAAATAATAATGACGAGGAATACCGCGATCAATCATTTCAAAGCCTACTAATTTTTTGGCAACACCATTCTCTTTTTGTGTTTTCAAATTAGCCCCATTTGTAAAATCTTTAGTGAATTTGGTAATCCATCCTAATCCAGCTTCTAGAGGGCTTGTAGTATCATCAATATCATTACCATATAAACAAAAGCCCATCTCTAATCTTAATGTATCTCTAGCTCCCAATCCTATTGGTTGTAAACCATAAGCAGCACCGGCAGCAAATAATGCATCCCATACTTTATTTGCATTATCATTTTCATCATCAAAATAAATTTCTACACCACCTGCCCCTGTGTAACCAGTTGCACTTATTAAAACGTTATCAATATCTAATAATTTTCCTTTAGCAAAGCTATAATACGGCATATTTAACACATCCATATCCGTCATACTTTGCACAATTTTTGTCGCATTTGGACCTTGCACTGCAAGCAATGCTGTCTTTGGACTTATATTATGCATTTCAACCTGCTTTGTATTATAACTACTAATCCAATTCCAATCTTTTTCAATATTAGAAGCATTCACCACTAACATATACACTTTGTTTTTCTCCACACAATACACCAATAAGTCATCTACAATACCTCCTGTTGTATTTGGCAAGCAACTATACTGTGCTTTACCATCTTCTAACACCGATGCGTCATTGCTTGTGACACGTTGGATTAAATCCAATGCATCTGGCCCTTTCAAAATAAACTCACCCATATGACTAACATCAAAAACGCCCGCATTGTTACGAACAGCTGCATGCTCATCATTAATGCCTGTATAACTAATAGGCATATTGTACCCTGCAAATGGAGCCATTTTAGCACCTAATGCAACATGTTTATTTGTAAATGGGGTATTTAAAACTTCGCTCATGGATTATATTATTTGTACAAATATAATCAAAAAAAGGTGCCAAATAAAACACCCCTTCTGGCTGAGAAGGGGTGTTATTCCGAAATCAATAATCAATCATAACCAAAATCAACAACAATCCTTTATTAATAAGAGAATCGATCAAGAACCCAATGCATATCAGCAAACCTAGAAGCCAATTTGGTAATTGGTTTAACATTATTGGAGATATTTAAGGCTACCTTTTTTTCAACTGGTTTATCAGAATTCGATTTCTTGGTCTTTTCTAATTCTAGCTTTTGATTTTCTAATTCCAAACGCTCTTCTTTTAATTTGTTCAATTTATCTTGTATTTCGTCAGGATTATCTATTTCCTTTTCTATTTCAACTTCCTTATCTCGTTTTATTTCTTGCAATCCAGTTGCAGTCATTTTATACTCCACTCCTTTTTCAAAAGCATAAGACTCATTATCCCAAGGCTCATTCCACTCATCATACCAACCATTTCCAATTTCATTAAAGGTGCCTGTTTGTACGGAAGTTCGATTGAATTTCATATTAAATTGGCGCCAGTTGTTATTACTAATTTTAATACGCTTGCCAACAGGAACTGCAATGGTCATAATAATATGCTGATTCCTAAATTTATTATTTTTATGAATTCCTATTCCCTTGTCTAATAATAAAACAGAATCCTTTTGTTCAACATTAAAAGCAATATTGGTTGCCAATTGATTTGATTCTTGCAATGTCTTACCATTACTTAGCTTCACCACTTTAACTTCAAAACTATCTGATTTTGATTGAATAATTCTAACACGTAAATTTCTTACATAAATAGTATCCTCATCATTGTAACTATCAAATGGCGAAATATTCATCAATCTATCTTCATAGTATTTTAAATTAGCTTTAGAAGTTAATTCTAAAAAATCAACTTTAGCATTTACTAATACCATAGATTGTTCTGCAGGTATATTGTGTTTAGAAAAACTATTACCCAAACTACTTAGTAAATAAAAAACACATACCCAGCCTACCACCCACAATGAAATAAAAGTAGTTCTAACCCAAATATTTGCTTTTTTAAACCCTGCAATTCTTCGAATGATGGCAGTCACCAATGCAATAACGGGGACCCACAAAAAGAATAAAATCACTCCATAAACTGCATAAGATTGAATACCATCTTCAATTATAAAACCTTTCAAAGGTAATAAACTTGTACCGGCAACTCCTAATCCGAATAAAGCAGCTAAAACACTAATGCCCACTATTCCTAAAATAAAGTAAACAAACACTTTCACTGAAATAGTAATTATGCGGCCGATAAAATATAATACTCCTTTATTTGTTGGAGGAACAATATTTTGTTGATTACTATTAGTAGCAGTAGTTGTATTGGTAGCTGTATTATTTGATTTATTCTTTTTATAAAATTCGCTGCCCCAACTTTGCGCTCTTTTGCTGAATCCTTCCATATCATTTTGAATGGTATTTTTGATACTATTCAAATCAACCTTCTCACCCACCATTTCCAATTTATCTGCACTTGTTTTTGCTTCAGGTAATACTAACCAAAGAATAATGTAAACAAAAACAGCACCTGGACTAAATGTGATATCTAAAATATTGGGGAAGTCAAGACTATCCCAAAATTGAAACAAGTGTAAATGTTTAAAATTAAAAATGAATCTAATAAAAGGGATCATAAATAATAAACGTATGATACCAACCCTTAAACCAAAGTATTTAGAAAGGCCGGCACATACACCTCCAATTATTTTATTGTCAATGTCTCTGAATAAACGCTTACGAACACCCCCTACTTCCTTCACAGATGAACTTGGTACCGCAATCCATAAAATAAGGTATCCTAAAACATTTACACCAATTAAGAAAATCCATAAAATTCTAACCACCAATGGATCTACATTAAAATAATTGGCGATGCCACTACACACACCACCTAATACTTTATTTTGTTCGTCACGATATAAACGCTTATGGGTGGAAGATTCCCAGCCCATATGCTTATTCGCTTCACTATCCTGTTTTGTATCAGAATTATTATTGAAAGTAGATTGCTCAAACCCGTCTTGTGCTTCAAAATCTGCTGGACGACCAATGCTCGCAATAATTAAATTAATTGTTGATTCATTAATACACAGTTCCCCTTTCTTTAATTTATCATCACATAGTTCTGCAACACGACATTCAATGTCATTGATAATTTCATCACGACCTTCCTCATTGGCGAAATATACGCGCAATGATTCTATATATTGTTTTAATATTTCATAAGCCAGTTCCTCAATTGGAAGAATTCGACCTTGAAAATTGATATTGATTACTTTGTTCATAAAAAGCTATTTAAATATTGAATAATGCTATGAAGCTGCAATTGCTTCAGAAGTATCATTAGGGGTTTGTGTAAGTTGATTAACAGCGCCTGTCATATCGTTCCAGGTTTTTAATAATATATCATACGCCTTATTGCCATCTTCTGTTAGTACAAAATATTTTCTTGGTGGGCCACTTACACTTTCCACCCATCTATAATTTAATAGCCCCGCATTCTTTAATCTTGTTAATAAAGGATACAAAGTCCCTTCAAGTATATGCAAATTGGCCATTTTCATTTGCTCGACGATATCACTTGGATAAACCTCGCCTTTTTGAATGATGGACAATATGCAAAACTCCAATACGCCCTTGCGCATCTGACTTTGTGTGTTTTGAATATCCATAATAATTACTTTAGACCACAAAGCTAAGCGAATATTTAGTACCATGTATCACATAGTACTAAATAAATAAAAAATATTTTACAATCATTTGTAAATCAGTCACTTAAATAATTTAATAAGCTTACTAACTGAGCATATTTTTGGATAAACAGCTGTCAAAAAGGGAATATTAGCTCAAAAATGGCACTTAATATACCACTAACTCATAAAAATCTGACTCATTCAAATACTTGTTTGCCAAGTCTTGTAATTGCTGCGGCTGTATGGCTCTTACCGTTTTAATAGTATTATAAAAATACTCCTCGGTTAAACCGTTTAAAATATAAGATTTCCAACGTCCAATAATTTGGAACGGGCCATCGACATCGCCTAATAATGAACCCAACATATAGTTCTTCACTAAATTTAATTCATCTAGTGCTACCAATTCATTTCTTAATATGGCCATTTCTTTATAAACTTCATCAATCGTTGCGCTACATACATCCTTGCCAGCATCGGTACTAATTAACCATGCACTTTGTTGAATATGATTTTGCAAATAACTATGAATACCATAAGTATACCCCTTATCCTCTCTAATATTACTCATTAAACGAGAGCCAAAAAATCCACCAAAAATATTATTCAATACTTGCACTGGCGCAAAATCTGGATGATGTCTATTTGGGAAATGACGTGCAATACGAATAGAACCTTGCACTGAACTTGGATCGTTCACTACACTGTATTTTTTTTCGGTGGCAGCAACAATAGCATGTTCCGGCGTTTCAATAATATGCTTGTTCAAAGGCAATGAACCAATATATTTATTTAAGGTAGATTCAATATTTGCAGGAAACTTGCCGGCCATAAATACAATACACTTTCCTTCCTTATAATATTTATTGTAAAAAGCAACTAAATCCTCGCGCGTTAATTGATTATAAGCCTCTTCACTTGAATACTTTCCATAAGGATGGTCAATACCAAATAAGTATTCATCAATAAATCGATTGGCGATAAAATCTCCCTTTTTTAAATTTAAAGTGAGTTGTTGTATTTGATTTTTCTTGTAAATATCTAATTCATTCTCAGGGAATACCGCATCAGCAACCAATTCGCTAACAACAGGAATAACTTCCTGAAAATGTTTGGTTAAACTATGTAAACTAATTGTAGCAGTTTCGTTATAACATGACCTATTTAAATACGCACCATAAAATTCAAAAGCATCATTTACTTCAAAAGCAGATTTATTGCTAGTTCCATTTTTTAATAAATAATTGGTTGCAGGTGCTACCCAGTTTTTTGTTTCAAAACTATTGCCGGCAGAAAATACCAATTCCATTAACATTACCTCCTGTGCGCCTCCTTCAAAGGCATAAACTTCTACCCCATTATCTAAAGTGTATTTTTGACAAGGCTTTAATTGAATATCAAAATCAACAGCGTCTTTTATATTGGGAGCGATGGTTCTATCTAATGACATAGGATGGTAATTATGCGAATTTAAATTGCGAAACGTAAACTAATTTATTGATGATTAGGATGTTTTGCTATAATAATATAATGTGTTTCTGTTGCTATCTTCGAAAATTGTTTTTGCTGTAGATTGAATAAGCGCAGAGGTTACCGATTGATATTTTGCAAGCTCATCATTCATTAAAGCTGCGTCACCTATTAATTCATAAAAGGCCAAACTTTGTGCACGATTCATAATACTCATGTCTTCAAAACAAATCATACTCTCTGTTTTATTAATCACTTTTTGCACTTCCTTGGCATCTAAAATTTCATGTTTCATTTTTTCCACTTCTTCTAACACTGCCTTTTCAGCAACCGACATACTAATCCCTTTTACCAATTTTCCAGTGATTACAAATAATCCTGGATCAATCGTACCAAAATGATAACAAGAAATAGAAGAAAACAATTGTCTTACTTTAATTAGCTGCTCATATAAGCGTGACGATGCACCTCCTCCCAATACTTCGGTTAATAAATCAGTTGCATGGTATGACTCATCAAATCTACCTCCCATATGCCATGTCATCATCAACATATCCATTGGCACATCGGCACGTACATCTAAACTTCTATGTTTTTCTTGCTTAGGTTCTTTTGGTAAATTTCTTTCGTAAGGTTTACCTGCTGGAATGGGACCAAACCACTTTTCAGCCAATACTTTTACATCTTCTGTTTTTACATTTCCTGTAACGACCAAAATGGCATTATTTGGACGATAAAATTGAAAGAAAAAATCTTTTACATCTTCCATAGTTGCCTGCTCCACGTGCGCAAGTGAAGCACCAATAGTCATCCAACGATAAGGATGTTTGGTGTAGGCTAGTGTACGCATTTTATGCCAAGCATCACCATAAGGCTTATTAATGTAGTGCTCCTTAAATTCTTCACATACCACTTTTCGTTGCACTTCCAAGCTCTTTGGACTAAAAGCAAGTGATAACATTCTGTCACTCTCTAACCAAAATGCAGTTTCAATATTTTCTGCTGGTAATTGGCAATAATAATTCGTTAAATCATTGGTAGTGTAAGCATTATTTTCACCCCCCGCTCTTTGTAATGGCTCGTCATATTCGGGAATATTAATACTTCCTCCAAACATTAAATGCTCAAATAAATGGGCAAACCCCGTTTTTTCGGGATTTTCATCCTTGGCGCCTACATTGTATAATATATTCACCACGGCCATAGGTGTAGTTGTATCCTGATGGACTAACACTTTCAAGCCATTGTCTAATTGAAATCGGTCAAATTGTATCATAATGGAGAACAAAATTACTCCTTTTAAACAAGAGTCAATTAGAGAATATAGATAAAATAAATAGGGGTATGAACCGAACCCTTTAAGCCTTAACTTTGTTACTCTTAAAACGAAGTATATGGAATTAGAAGTATTATATAAGAAAGCCCTGAATTTTGAGTACTTAACAAAGGAGGAAGGAATGTTTTTATTTGAACATGCCCCTTTAAATGAAATTAGCTACATCGCCAATGAGTTAAGAAAAAAACAAGTACCTCATGGTAAAGTAACTTGGCAAATTGACCGAAATGTAAACACAACTAATGTATGTATTGCTAATTGTAAATTTTGTAATTTCTACAGAATCCCTGGACATCCCGAAGCATATATTACAGATATGGATACTTATCGTGTAAAAATTAAAGAGACACTTGAATGGGGAGGAGATCAATTATTATTGCAAGGTGGTCATCATCCAGAATTAGGATTAAAATTTTATACAGATATTTTTAGCCAAATAAAACAAGAATTTCCAACCATCAAATTGCACACTTTGGGACCCCCTGAAATTGCACATATTGCAAAGTTGGAGGGTATGACACATACCGAAGTGTTGAAAGCATTACAAACTGCAGGCATGGATTCCTTGCCAGGTGCGGGTGCGGAGATATTAGTTGATCGTGTTCGTAAATTGGTATCAAATGGTAAATGTGGTGCAGACGAATGGTTAGATGTGATGGCCGCAGCTCACCAATTAAATATTACTACAAGCGCTACTATGATGTTTGGTCACGTTGAAACTTTGGAAGAAAGATTTACGCACTTAGTACGCATACGTGAAGTACAGGATAAAAAACCTGCAAACGCAAAAGGTTTCTTGGCATTTATTCCTTGGACTTTCCAAGATGTAGATACACTATTAACTAAAATTAGAGGCGTTCATAATTTGACAACTACCGAAGAGTATATTCGTATGATTGCCATTAGTCGTATCATGTTGCCAAATATTAAAAATATTCAAGCAAGTTGGTTAACCGTTGGTAAGGCAACAGCTCAGGTTTGTTTAGAGGCAGGCGCGAATGATTTTGGAAGTATTATGTTGGAAGAAAACGTAGTAAGTGCTGCTGGCGCACCTCACCGTTTTACCTATAAAACCATCCAAGAAGCCATTAAAGAAGCTGGTTTTGAACCCCAATTGAGAAATCAACAATACGAATGGCGTGAACTTCCTGCTGATATCCAAGAGCAAATTGTAAATTATTAGCAGCTCATTGTAACTTTTGGGCTTCCCCTTCGTTATACCTATACTTAACAGCTAAAACGAGGGATTTAAAATGACCGATAAAGATTTCAATAATTGCGTAGACAACTACTCCGATGGGGTATACCGCTTTATTGTCAAAAATATTGGTCATGAAGCGGATGCGCAAGACATTGTTCAATCTGCATTTGAAAAGCTATGGGTAACCCGAGCAAAAGTGGAACCAGCAAAAGCAAAATCATACCTTTTTACTGTGGCTTATCATCAAATGATTGATCATATAAGAAAGGATAAGAAAAATAATACCACTGATAATTTTGATGAAGTAAAATCAAATGTCAACATTTCTCCTAATGCTGAATTAAAGCAAATTTTATTAAAAGCAATTAACGAGCTGAACCCAACTCAGAAAAGCCTGGTGTTGCTTAAGGACTATGAGGGATATAGCTATCAAGAGATTGGGGAAATTATGGATTTATCGGAGAGTCAGGTTAAGGTATATCTACATCGTGCTAGATTGATATTGAAAGACAAATTAATTCACCTTGAAAAAATGCGTGCATAATGAAAATTAACACCAACAATTACGAGGAGTATTTTTTGTTGTATATCGATAATGAACTTTCTGGCGAACAAAAAGCAGCTGTAGAATTATTTGTTCTAGAAAATCCTGCATATCAAAAAAAACTATCCCTGCTGCAACAAACTATTCTAATTCCAGCATCAATAGAATTCGAAGACAAAATTTTATTATACCGGTTAGAAGAGATGGAATCAAGTTTACCCACTTCATTTAAGCAAACATTATATCGAAAAGAAACAAAAGTAGTTACGCGCTTTTTTGGCACTTATTCTATGCGCACATTGTCTGGGATAGCAGCGATTCTTATATTATTATTTGGCTATAAATTCATGCATAGTATTTCAACAGCACAAAATAATAGTGAAGCTTTAGCAAATAATACGAATTCAATTAAAACAAAAAGCAACGCTGGCTACCTAAATAAAACTAGTAATAAACCAAACAATAGTAGCATTTCAACAATTTCAAAGGCAGCTTCAAAAATCGTTTATACAACAAGTATTGTCGACAAACCGCAAACTATTATTGACCCTTCAGAGAAAAAGTACAATCGTCCAACACAAAATGAAAATACCATTGCAAGTGCTTTTGTGATTACAAACGCCCCTGAAGATATTGTAAAAAATGTACCTCCTATTACAACTGCTGAGCCAATTACAAGTTCAGAAGTTTTGCTGGCTTCCGAATCAAAAGAAGCATTTGAAAATTTAAATACCGAAAATCCAGATCGAGTTATTTATATAGCCAACATGGAAATTGATGGGGATAAATTAAGAGGCATCACAAGACGTATTGGCGCATTTATAAAAAGAAATAAAACCGAAAAAGAAAAATAAGCAACAATGAAAAAGATAATTATAATCTTAGGAATTTTAATTGCAACAAATGCAATTGCACAAAATGATAGTGCTAGTTCAAAAAAAGCCGATACCATTAAAATTGGCAGTATGGTAATTGTGGGAGACAAAATGGGTCAAGCAGAAAATGCGCATCACATTGTGAATATTACCATTGATAGCAAAAGGAAACATAAGAATAGAAGAGAAGATGTTAAAATTAACATAGGGAATGACACTTTAATTTCTGTAATTGAAGACACCGTTAAAGTTGGCAGAATTCGCATCATTAATAAAAGTGAAGGCGAGGACAATAAAAATTGGGAGTCATTACTTAACGGTGATTTTAAAAAGACAAAAATAATTGTAGAAAAAGCTCCTAAGAAATTACAAAACATAAGTACCAATTGGTGGATTTTTGATTTAGGCTTTGCAAATTTGGTGGATAACACTCCTCAGTCAATGTACAATCCTGCTTCGAGCTTACCATATCAATCCATGTTACCCTCCACGCCCAATTCAAGCAACCTTAAATTGAATAATGCTAAGTCGAGCAACGTAAACATTTGGATTGTTCAACAAAAAGCAAACCTATACCAACACAATTGGAATTTGAAATATGGCATTGGATTTGAAATGTACAATTTTAGATTTGAGCAACCCATAAGTTTTAGAAATACTCCAGGAAACTATGTGTTTTTTGACAATGTAAATTTCAGCAAGAACAAATTATTTGTGGAATACTTGACAGTGCCGATACAATTGAATTACCAATCCAATCCAGACAATCATAAAAGTTTCTACGCAAGTGTTGGATTAAGTGCTGGCTACTTATTGCAATCTCATACTAAACAAATTAGTGCAGAAAGAGGAAAGCGAAAAGTAAACGGAAACTTTGATTTAAACAATACAAAATTAGCAACGATTGGAGAATTAGGCATTGGATCATTAAGATTATATGGCTCCTATAGTTTAACCAATTTATTTGATAAAAACTTGACAAGCTTTGATATGGCACCATTTGCAATTGGTGTAAGATTTAGCAAATTCTAATACTTCTTATTGAATACTTGTTGACTGTTTAATAGACGCGATAAATAAAGCCCTTCCAATTGGAGGGGCTTTATTATTAATATACCATTATAATATTGTTATTCAATATTAAACTAAGTTTTCTGTGCCAAAATACGGCTGCAAAACTTTTGGCAATGCAATGCCTGTTTCCGTTTGATAGTTTTCAACTATGGCTGCAAAAATTCTTGGCAATGCCAATGAACTTCCATTTAAAGAATGTGCAAATTGTATTTTCCCATCTGCATCTTTAAAACGACACTTCATTCTATAGGTTTGATATGCTTGGAAATTACTTACACTACTTACTTCCAACCATCTTTCTTGTGCTGCACTATATACTTCAAAATCATATGTAATAGCGGACGCAAAACCCATATCCCCACCACACAATCTTAGTATACGATATTGTAAACCCAAGCTAATTAATAATTTTTCTACATGGGCAACCATCTCGTCTAAAACAAAGTCGCTTTTATCGGGGTGGACAATTTGAATGATTTCCACTTTTTCAAATTGATGTACTCTATTTAACCCACGAACATCTTTACCAAAACTACCCGCTTCTCTTCTAAAACATGGCGAGTATGCAGTCATTTGAATTGGCAAATCAGTTTCTTTTAACACTGTGTCACGAAACACATTGGTAACGGGCACTTCGGCAGTTGGAATTAAATAAAAATCATCCTCTGTAGCATGGTACATTTGTCCTTCTTTATCTGGCAATTGACCTGTTGCAAAAGCTGAAGCTGCATTCACCATAAATGGAGGAAGGTATTCCGTATACCCTGCCGCAGTATTAAAATCTAGAAAATATTGTGTTAATGCACGTTGAAATTTTGCTCCCTTACCAATATATAATGGGAAACCACTACCCGTTATTTTAGCCCCCGTTTCAAAATCAACTAAATTGTATTTTTTAATCAAATCCCAATGTGCTTCTGCTCCTTTAGGAAGTGTAGGTGTTGCTCCACCTTGTCTAACAATTTCATTTTCCTCAGGTGTCTTTCCGATGGGTACTAAATCATGAGGGAGGTTGGGGAACTGTACTATTAATAACTGTAAATTAGCTTCTACTTCGGACATCTTTTCTTTCAAAGGTTCTAGTTGCTTCTTCCAATCAGCTACTTCATTTTTTAAAGCCTCAGCCTTGTCCTTTTCTCCCTTTGCCATGTGGCCACCTATTTCCTTGGAAGCTGCATTTACTTTGGATTGAAGGTCATCAAAAGCCGCTTGAAGCTGCTTCCTTTGATCATCCACCGCAATCACTTCATCCACTAAATCTATATTGGCGAAGTGCTTGATTGCCAATTTCTTTTTAGCCAAATCGGTATTTTGGCGCAAGAAGTTTACCTGTAACATAAATGCAAATTTTGGCAAAGATAATCAAACCATCCTACTACGCCTATATATCCCCTACCTTTGCTAAAAATTTGACAATTTAACATGGCGAATATACAAGACGACTTACAGACGAGATGGTGGGATTTAGAGAAGAAACTGATGGACCAGTTTGGGAAAAAACCGGACACAGAAGCTGTACTTTTCCTAATTGGTTTACAAGAAACTGGATTTATAAGGGAGAAAATTACCAAAGAGCAAAAGCAAGATCTTATGCATATTGCCATTTGTAGCATTTTGTCTCCTAGCGGCTATTATATTCTAGAAGGCAAGGACGAGGAGGGTTGGCCACATTTTAAACAATTAAAACAACTCCCAGTTATGAATTTAATGGAACAAGAGGTTTTCTTGAAAGACCACATTTTACTATATTTTGATAATATTCGTTATTAGCAGATTGGTTTTTTAGCCTTTTTAATGGATATTTGCAACAATAAAATCAGAACCTATGCAATTCCCTGCCGAATTACGTTACACAAAAGATCATGAATGGATTAAATTAGATGGTACTACTGCTACCATTGGTATTACCGATTTTGCTCAAAGCGAATTAGGAGATATCGTTTATTTAGACATTAACACTGTTGGAAAAAGTTTAGCAGCTGAAGCTGTATTTGGAACTGTAGAAGCGGTAAAAACAGTAAGTGATTTATTCTTGCCAATGGCTGGAACAATTACTGAAGTGAATCCGGCACTTACAGCAAACCCTGAATTAGTTAATAGCGACCCTTACGGAGCAGGTTGGATGGTAAAAGTGACCGTTAACAGTGCAGCTGACTTTGAGGCTTTAATGAATAGCGAAGCTTACGCCAATTTAGTACACTAATATAAATGTCAATTAAAACATTTATTTGGGTTGTTATTGAAATTGTAATGGTATTCATTTTACTAAGTTTACCTGGCAACAATTTTCATACACAATCTAAGTGGTTTGGCGACTTTCCTATTGACAAATTAGTTCATGTTTGTTTATTTGGATCATTGTCTCTATCGTTTTTCATTCATTTTGAAAAAACGAATTACCCACCATTAAAAAAGGTAAGAGCTAAAGCGCTAGTATTAATTTTTTGCATTTTATACGGAATTGGAATGGAATTTTACCAAAAATATTTTGTTCCAAGTAGAGGATTTGAAGTAAATGATATGCTAGCAGATGCAATAGGAGCAATACTTTCATTGCCTTTATTCTATTGGCTAAATAATACCATTTTAATTAAGAAGAAATAATATTAATGGGAATAGAAAAAGATATACAACAGCCAAATTTTAGAAATGAATACCAAAAAATGGGTATTAATTTGTTGTATACTGCCAATTGGTTGAATGAAAATATTGGCAAATTTTTAGATCAAGAGGATATCACTCAACAACAATATAATATTTTAAGAATTTTGCGGGGAAGCGAAGTGCCATTAAGCACTTTGCAAATAAGAGAGCGCATGTTGGATAAGATGAGTGACACCAGCAGAATAGTGGATCGTTTAATTGTAAAAGAATTAGTGGCTAAATCAACCTGCCCAGCAGATAAAAGATTAGTTGATATTACACTCACACCTAAAGGATTGGCTTTAGTTGAAAAGCTTGATCAACTCAATGATCAAATTGATGCTGTATTAAAAGGAGTAACAGAGAGCGAAGCAAAAACGATTAATGATATTTTGGATAAGCTTCGTTCCAATGCAGAAAATAAATAAAAATTTAATCATCGTATAATGCGTTCTATCTTAAGCTTGCTTGGACTTGTATGTTATTTGAATCTATTTGCACAACCTTCGTTAAATAATAAAAATATATTTGAATTTAGAGGTGTGTGGGTGGCAACTGTAGTGAATATTGATTGGCCAAGTAAGCCTGGCTTGAGCAATGATTTACAAAAAAAGGAGTTTATTGATTTACTTGAAATGCATCAAAAAAATGGCATGAATGCCATAATAATGCAAGTGCGTCCAGCTGGAGATGCATTATACCCATCTACCTTAGAACCTTGGAGTGAGTATTTAACTGGTAAACAAGGTTTGCCTCCATCCCCTTTTTACGACCCGCTGCAATTTATGATTGCAGAAACACATAAACGTGGAATGGAATTTCATGCTTGGATTAACCCATATCGAGCAGTTTTTAATTCAAAAAAATCAAGTGTTGCACCCAATCATCTTACCAAAACAAACCCTAATTGGTTTGTTGAATACGATAATAAAAAAATATTTAACCCTGGTTTACCTGAGGTTTGGCAGCACACCAACAGAATTGTAAGAGATATCGTATCAAGGTATGATATAGATGCAATTCATTTGGACGATTATTTTTATCCCTATAAAGTGCCCGGTAAAGAATTTAATGACGATGCTACTTATAAAAAATATAGCCGTGGTTTAAATAAAGAAGATTGGAGAAGAAGTAACTGTGACACCATTATAAAACAATTGTCTGCAACCATTCATAATATTAAACCAGGTGTTCAATTTGGCATTAGTCCTTTTGGGGTTTGGCGTAATAAATCAAAAGATCCTATTGGAAGTAATACCAAAGCAGGCGTTAGCAACTATGATGATTTGTACGCAGATATTTTGTCTTGGTTAAACAAAGGTTGGATTGACTATGTTATTCCTCAATTGTATTGGGAACATGGGCATCCACTAGCCGATTATGATGAATTAGTAAATTGGTGGAATCAACATAATTATAATCGCAACTTATACATTGGTCATGGTGTATACAGAGCAGGCTCAAGTCCTGCATGGAGAAACGGATCAGAAATCCCTTACCAAATTAAGCAATTAAGGACTTTAAAAAACACAAGAGGAAGTGCCTATTTCAGTAGCACAAATTTCAAAAATAATCCTAATCACTGGAACGATAGCCTACAAAATCACTACTATAAAAAACCTGCATTGCAACCTACTATGCCCTGGTTAGTGCAGTATGAAGTAGCCCCTCCAGTAGTAAACAAAAAATCAGAAAAAAGTTATCAAATAGAAATTACAGATAATAAAAAAGTTAAACAATTAGCAATTCTTAGTCTTACCAATAAAGAATATGCAGTGGAAGCAATAATTCCTGGGGATACAAAGTATATTAATTTAAGTGCACTTGGAATAGAAAAACAAGCAAATACACAATATTTGATTGTAGCCGTTGGATTACAGAATCAATTAAGCAAAATAGTTAATTTGTAATTTTTAATACCGCTCCAGGAGCGTATTATCTTTCATAAACCCTCTTTAAAGGTAAGTTTTCATTGGCCTTGATGATTAGTGGAACGTGTTCAACAATGGTCATGTCATTGTCCAATCCAAAGGCTTTTTGATCGCTTTGTGATAAATGCTTAATACTAAAGTAGGTATCCATAATAAAGTCTTCTCTAATTGATAATTCATTTTCAATACTAAAGAAACTTTCAATAATAACATAAGTAATGTCTGCATGAAAATCTTTGCTTTTCAAAGACTCATACTTGCTATAGATTCCCAATTCATGCGTTTCATTCAACTCTTGCATTACTTTCTTAAATAAAACATTTACTCTTGGTTGAATTCTAAAACCCAATTTAAAATCAACACGCATTACTTTATCATCAACAAGCTCACGAACCGAATACTCCATTCCATAAGGAGAGTCGGTACGGTCAATATGAATAAACCAATAAACATCGGCGCGCTTTGGCTTACGATTTAAAATGGAATCTATAATTCTGTGCTCCATTTCACGATGATTATTTGCCTTTGTCAAATACACTAAATGCGTTGCATATTTTGGAATATCCTTGTCAGCACTCAGCTCTACCATGGAATCTAAATGATCTTTTATTTTAACAAAATCTAAATATCGATTGGCAATTTTTCGCGCGCGATGCCAAATCATCATTACAAATATCATACTTAATGAAAACACAAATGTGATATAGCTTTCTTTTACCTTAACAATGTTTGCAACAAAAAATGAAACTTCAACCAAACTAAATACCAATATAATAAGGGCTACAACAGCTTGGCTCCATCTTTTCACATTCAACATATAGAAATTCATCAAAATGGTAGTCATAATCATCGTAATGATAATAGAGAAACCATAGGCAGCTTCCATATGTTCACTCTTTCTAAAAAAGAATAACATGGTAATACAACCAGCCCATAATAATAAATTTAAACTTGGAATATAAATTTGTCCTTTTTGATCCGTAGGAAATTTAATAGTCACACGAGGCCAAAAATTTAAACTGATTGCCTCAGAAATTAAAGTAAAAGAACCGCTAATTAATGCTTGGCTTGCAATAATTGCAGCTACAGTAGCAACACATATTCCAGCTAATAAAAACCAATGTGGCATTAACTCATAAAATGGATTCAAGCCTTCCATTGGCTGACCCATATGTGCAATTAACCAAGCACCTTGCCCCATGTAGTTTATTACCAGGGCCGTTTTAACAAACATCCAACTTACTTGAATATTTTGACGACCACAATGTCCCAAATCACTATATAAGGCCTCAGCTCCTGTGGTACAAAGGAAAACAGCACCTAATAACCAAAATCCATTAGGGTAGTGCACTAATAAATCATAAGCATAATAAGGGTTCAACGATTTTAAAATTTCAGCATGATGTATAACTTGCAAAAATCCTAAAATTAAAATCATTGAAAACCAAATCAACATAATTGGACCAAATGCAAATCCTACAATTTTAGTTCCAAAACGTTGAAAGAAAAATAATAATGAAATGATTGCAGTTACAATACCTACTGTTAAATTATTTCCAGGTACAATTATGTTTTCCAATCCACGAACACCTCCTAACCCTTCAACAGCAGAAGCTACTGAAATAGGTGGCGTAATCATGCCATCGGCTAAAAGCATTGCTGCACCTACGATTGCAGGGACATATACCCATTTTACGTATCTTCTTATTAATGCAAAAAGAGAGAATATACCACCTTCACCTCTATTGTCTGCCCTTAACGTTAAGAACACATATTTAAAAGTTGTTTGCAAGGTCAAAGTCCAAAACACACAAGAGATGGCACCATAAACCAACTGCTCCGTAATTACTTTATGATTAATTATTGATTTAAAAACATACAAAGGAGAAGTTCCGATATCACCATAAATAATGCCTAAAGTAACAATTAATCCTGCTACAGAGAGTTTGTGGGCGTGCCCACTAGTTGTATGTGCCATGAAGGTTTTTGATTGGGAGACAAAGTTTATAAAAATAATATAAACAAAGCGCTTTATTCAGTAAGTATTTTATAAATATTTTTAACGCTACCCAATTAGAAAACTAAGGCTTGTAAGTACCAAACAAGTCTTCAACTGCTTTGAACCTGTAATTAAAAATGCCTTGAAGTTGTTTTTTGACAAGTATACTTTGTGCTATGTCTCCTAAAAAACCCATGGGAATTTTATAGTGAACAATATCTTCCATACAAACTCCGCCCTGAATGGACTTGAAATGGTGTTGATGATGCCAAAGACTATAAGGTCCGAATCTTTGTTCATCTACAAAATATTTACCATCTTGTACATGCGTAATTTCCGTCATCCAATACATTGGGATACCTAAAAGAGGGCTCACCGTATATTCAATAATTTGTCCGGCATACATTTTTTCACCATGATGCTTACTTATTATATTAAAGCCCATATGACTTGGGGTGATCTTTGCGAGGTTTGCAGGACTACTGAAAAAATCCCAAGCCTGTTCAAGACTAATGGGTAAATTTTGTACGGTGTGGAGGCTATATACTTTTGACATACCACTATAACAAGCAAAATGGAATTAAGTTGTATCTATTTTCAATTAAGTGGAGATTTGCAATAATCTGACTAAGTTTGCAAATATGATGAGAAGCATGCTAAGACTCCCTAATTTAAGCAAAGTATTGTTTACTATTTATTTGATGCAAGGATTGGTTTCTTGTGCAAATATCGTTCCACCAAGTGGGGGGCCAAGGGATAGCATTCCTCCTTATCGTATTTTTGCAAGGCCCAAAGATTCTGCTACTAATATTCAACCAAAAGAAATTATCATCGCTTTTAATGAATACATTACTACAACTAGCATTCAAGAAAATTTAGTAGTAAACCCAACCATAAAAAATACACCTTTAATTGAATCTAAATTAAATACAGTTCGCATTCGTTTAAATGATTCATTAACACAAAATACCACTTATAGAATTCAATTTGGAACGGCTATTCGAGATGTAAATGAGGGAAATATTGCGCAGGATTTTTCATATGTATTTAGCACAGGAAATCAAATTGATACAGGAAAATTACAAGGAACTGTAAAGTTAGCTGAAACAGGAAGAGTAGACAGTACTTTGATTGTGGTATTACATCCAAAAGACAATGACACTGCCATTTTTAAAAATAAACCATTATACTATGCAAAGTTAAATGGGAAAGGAAAATTTGCGTTTGATTTTTTACCATTTAAGCAGTTCAATATTTTTGTGATACCTAATGACTATAACAAAAGATATGATGATAGTACTAAATTGTTTGCTTTTGCCGAAACACCTATAAACGTTAAGGGAAATCAGGATTCCATAAAATTGTTTGCGTTTCAAGCATATCAAAAAGGGGAAAAGAAAAAAGCAGTAAATAATAAACAGGCAAAAAGAAATACCGCGAGTTTAAAATATTTGAAAAATTTAGATGGTAAAGAGCAAGATTTATTACATCCGTTACAACTCAGTTTTGAATTGCCAGTACATTTAAATGATAGTTTTCCAATTTTACTAACAGATACTTTCAACAAACCATTAAGTAATTATATAGTTAAAATAGATTCTGCTAATCCAAATGCAGTATCCATTGAATATCCTTGGATTTCCAATACCCCTTTTCGTTTGATTGTACCACAAAACGCAATAAAAGATAGTTTGAATAATATACTCGTAAAAACGGACACTTTGTCCTTCATAACAAAATCTAATATTGCTTATGGATCTTGTTTGATAAGAGTAAATGGCTATGAGGCATTTAACAATCCAGTTTTATTGTTAACGCAGGATGACAAAGTAAAATTCAAATTCAATGTGCGTCAAAATTTATTGAATATTGCACAGTTACCTCCAGGTGATTTTCAATTAAAAATTTTGGAGGACGAAAATGATAATGGCAAATGGGATACTGGAAAATATGGATTTGGAAACGCCAAAAAACAACCTGAAAAAGTATGGATATTACCCAATAAGTTAAACATAAGAGCTGATTGGGAAAATGAATTGAATATTACTATTAATAAGTAATTTTACACTTTCACTACACTATGCAATTACCTTCCTCCCTATTAGAAAACGCAGTAGCAGAATTTGCTAAACTACCTGGTATTGGGAAGAAGACTGCTTTGAGATTAGTTTTACATTTATTGAAACAAGAAAAAGGAGTCACTACCCTATTTGGCGATACCCTACAAAAAATGCGCAATGAAATCCAATTTTGCCAAAAATGTTACAATATAAGTGATGGTACCATTTGTTCCATTTGTGCTAATTCAGGGAGACAAAAAGATACGATATGTGTGGTGGAAAATATTAGAGATGTCATTGCCATTGAAAACACCCAACAATATCATGGAACCTACCATGTTTTAGGAGGCATCATTTCACCATTAGACGGCATTGGCCCAGAGCAACTTACTATTGAAGCACTCATTGAAAGGGTTCATAAAGACAAAGTAACTGAACTTGTTTTTGCATTAAACCCTACTATTCAAGGAGATACGACAATTTATTATATCCAAAAAAAGCTAGCATCAATGCATTGCAGGATCACGACAATTGCTAGGGGTATTGCATTTGGGGGTGAATTAGAATATGCCGATGAAATGACACTAGGAAAAAGTATTTCCAATCGTCAGCCCATTGGACAATACATAAAATAGGAAATTTCAATAATTGTGAGTAATTTTGATGTTCAAACATTGATTTAACAAAACCATACTTTATGAAAAAAATAATTGGATTAATAATTGTAACCATCTTAAGTAGCTCAGTTACACATGCTCAAAAAATTTGGGAAACGAAAACTGCACAAGTGCGTTTTATCGCCTTGGATGACAAAGACATTGATGCTACTAACAAGGAAGCCGTTAGTCGCCTAGAACCCAATGGCAAACTGAGTTTCATAATGTTAGCAAAAGGATTTCATTTTGACATGGGCAAGATGGAAGAGCATTTTAACGAAGAATATATTGAGAGTAATAAATTTCCGCGCGCCTTTTTTAACGGCCAAATCACAAATATCAATACAGTTGATTTCAAAAAAGATGGCAAATATCCAGTGGCCATAACTGGAAATATGCAGGTTCATGGCATAAACAAAGCGATTCAGGCCAATGGTATAATTGAAATTAAAAATGGCATCGTTAAAGCAAGCTCTCAGTTTACAGTAAGATTAAAAGATTTCGGTATAGGAGGCATTATGATTAAAATGGTGGCCGACAAGATAAATGTTGATGTGAGTGCAACATACCAATAGTCAAAGGACACTTGGAGATTCTATATTGTAGTGCTATTAATTTGGCTACAAGCTATTACTAAACTAACTTTGCACCGCATTGCAGGTGGATTTGTTTATTGTTCAACCTGCCATCTTTATGGAGAAAAGAACTAATAAACGGTACAATTTTATCCCCTTTTATTATTAGTGATTTGCTCCTCATGGATGATGCATAAAAAAAATATTTATGTCCATACAAGAGACGCTTAAAAAAAGAATTTTGGTAATTGATGGTGCCATGGGTACCATGATTCAACGCCATAAATTAACTGAAGAAGATTACCGTGGCACTAGATTCGCCAATTGGCATTGTGATGTGAAAGGCAACAATGACTTATTGTGCATTACACAACCTTCTATTATTACTGGAATACATTTACAATACTTAGAAGCGGGTGCAGATATTATTGAGACCAATACCTTTAGCAGCACATCCATTGCGATGGCAGATTATGACATGCAAGAATTTGCATATGAATTAAATATTGCTGCAGCAAAATGTGTTAGAGACGCAATTGATCAATACAAATCAAAACATCCCAATACAACCGAAAAATATATTGCTGGTTCCATTGGACCTTTAAATAAAACCTTGAGTTTATCCCCTGATGTAAACAATCCAGGTTTTCGTGCAGTTACTTTTGACGAAGTCGTAGTAGCCTATACCGAACAAATTAAAGGATTAGTTGATGGAGGTGTAGATGTTTTATTAGTGGAAACAATTTTTGATACGCTAAATGCTAAAGCAGCAATATTTGCAATTAAAGAATACTTCAGAAAAATAGGGAAGCCAGAATTGCCTATCATGATTAGTGGTACTATTACTGATGCTTCTGGTAGAACTTTAAGTGGACAAACCTTGGAAGCATTTTATACATCAGTAGCACATGCTAAACCGTTAAGTGTCGGGCTAAATTGCGCATTGGGTGCTCAGGAAATGCGTTCCCATATTGAAGAACTTTCTCAGATTGCTTCTTGTTATACCTCTGCTTATCCAAATGCAGGTTTACCAAATGCAATGGGACAATATGATGAAGCTCCACATCAAACCGGCCATTTTATTGAAGATTGGGCAAAAAATCAATTTGTAAATATTGTTGGAGGGTGTTGCGGAACTACGCCTGACCACATCAAACATATGGCAGATAATGTGAGAAGCATTTCACCAAGACCTTTACCAATTGTAGACACAACTATTTAAGTAGACCTAATTGAATATCATTGGATTGACAACAACCTAGAAAATTATGAGTGATCAAATACATATCAAACCCTATTTACGATTAGCTGGACTCGAGCCATTGGTTATTCGTCCAGAAACTAATTTTGTTAACGTTGGTGAAAGAACCAATGTAACAGGATCTAAAAAGTTCGCGCGTTTAATTAAGGAAAATAAATACGAAGAAGCCTTATCTGTAGCTCGTCAACAAGTAGAAAGCGGAGCACAGGTAATTGATGTGAATATGGATGATGCTTTATTAGAAGGCGTGAAAGCAATGACTACTTTTTTAAACTTATTGCAAAGTGAACCCGACATAGCACGTATTCCTGTAATGATTGATAGTTCAAAGTTTGAAATTATTGAAGCTGGGTTAAAATGTGTCCAAGGAAAATGTATTGTGAATTCCATCTCAATGAAGGAAGGGGAAGCTAAATTTATTGAACAAGCACATATTTGTAAAGCTTATGGCGCTGCAGTGATTGTAATGGCTTTTGATGAAGTAGGACAAGCAGATACAAAGGATAGGAAAATTGAAATTTGTGAGCGTGCTTATAAAATATTAGTAGAACAGGTTGGATTTGATCCTCAGGACATCATATTTGATCCTAACATTTTTGCAGTAGCAACGGGTATTGAAGAACACAATAATTATGCTGTTGATTTTATCGAAGCTACCCGCGTAATTAAACAAAAAATGCCTCTAGCAAAAGTGAGTGGCGGTGTATCGAATGTATCTTTTTCATTTAGAGGAAACGAAGCAGTAAGAGAAGCAATTCATGCCGTGTTTTTATACCATGCAATTAAAGCAGGTATGGATATGGGTATTGTAAATGCAGGACAATTAGTGGTATATGATGAGATTGATCCCGTACTAAGAAATTTATGCGAGGATGTAATTTTGAATAAAAATAATGATAGCAACCAGGCTACAGAAGCACTAATCCAATATGCTGATAATTTAAAAGCAAGTGGAGAAAATGCAGGGCAATCATCTGAAGAAGCCAACAAATTAAAATTAGCTTGGAGAAATGATACAGTTGAAAAACGTTTAGCTCATTCTTTAATTAATGGTATAACTGATTTTATTGAAGAAGATACCGAAGAGGCAAGATTAAAATACAGCGCACCACTTGAAGTGATTGAAGGACCATTGATGGCTGGCATGAACCAAGTAGGTGATTTATTTGGAGCTGGTAAAATGTTTTTACCACAGGTAGTAAAGAGTGCAAGGGTGATGAAAAAAAGCGTTGCAGTGTTAACACCTTTTATAGAGGCAGAAAAAGAAAGATTAAAAAATGCATCGGCTGATCCAAATGGTCAAACAAAGGGACCTGCTAAAATATTATTAGCTACTGTGAAAGGAGATGTGCATGATATTGGTAAAAATATAGTGGGTGTGGTATTGGGATGTAATGGATATGAAATTATTGATATTGGCGTAATGGTTCCAGCAGATAAAATACTAGCAGAAGCTGTTAAACATGATGTTGACATCATTGGATTGAGTGGTTTAATAACCCCCTCATTAGATGAAATGGTACATATTGCAAAGGAAATGAAGCGACGTGGCATGAATATTCCATTAATGATTGGTGGTGCGACTACATCACGTATGCATACTGCAGTAAAAATCGCACCTGAATATGGAGATGGGGTAATACATGTGTTAGACGCATCTCGTAGTGTTACGGTTGCAGGTTCATTATTGAACAAAGAACAGAAAGTGACTTTTTTAGGTAACTTAGAAAAAGAATACATCCAATTAAAATCTGACTTTGACAATAAAAAAACAGTAAAGCAATCCATTGCGTATTCCGATGCATTAAACAATAAAATGCCAATTGACTGGTCTAATTTTAATACTACCGCACCAAGCTTTACGGGCAACCAAGCCATTGAAATTAAAGACTTGTCGGTATTAGTGGACTATATTGATTGGAAGCCATTCTTTATTGCGTGGGAATTACACGGCAATTTCCCGGCTATCTTAACGGATGAAAAAGTAGGTGAAGTAGCGAGTAAATTGTATGCAGACGCAAATGCATTATTACAAACTATCATCAATGAAAAATGGTTAACCGCTAAAGGAGCAGTTGGTTTTTGGGAAGCAAGCGCACAAGGAGATGATATTATCATAAACCATAATGATTCAAAAACTCATTTGCATTTCTTAAGACAGCAAGCTAAAAAAGCAGCAGGTCAACCCAATTTTTCATTAGCAGATTTCATTTGTCCAACTACTGAAAACAAAAAGGATTACTTAGGCGCCTTCGCAGTAACAATTCATGGTATTGAAAAACACATCAAAGCGTTTGAAGCAAATCATGATGACTATAATAAAATTATTTTGCAAGCATTAGCCGACAGATTAGCAGAAGCATTTGCCGAATATTTACATGTAAAAACACGTAAAGAACTTTGGGGTTATGCTAAGGAGGAACAGCTAGAAAATGATGAACTAATTAAGGAAAAATATGTGGGCATTCGTCCTGCACCGGGTTACCCAGCTTGTCCTGATCACACAGAAAAATATAGTTTATTTAATTTATTAGATGCCGAAAAACATACAGGCATTACATTAACAGAGAGTTTGGCGATGTATCCAGCATCTAGTGTTTGTGGTTGGTATTTTGCCAATCCTCAAAGTCAATATTTTGGATTGGGTAAAATTCAACAAGACCAAGTGGAAGATTATGCAAAACGTAAACAACAATCACTAGAATATGTAACAAGATGGTTGCAACCAGTGATTGAATAATTAAACAACAATTCAAGATAATAAATACTATACTTTTTCAAATAACCACCATAAACGTTTCCGCTGTTTAGCCTTATAATTATTACGAACATATTTTTCAATGTGCTCAACGGCCTCATCCTCATTGTCAGTAAATAACATGAATTTTTTATCTTCCTCAGCAATGGTTCCTTCAGAAATCATTTTTTCTATCCACTCTTGTAGGGGCTGATAATATTCTTTACCCATTACAACAATTGGAAAATCATTAATCACTTTTGTTTGTGCCAATGTTAGTGTTTCAAAAAATTCATCCATTGTACCAAAACCACCAGGCATAATAATAAAACCATATGAATATTTAACCATCAATACTTTTCGAATAAAAAAGTAATTAAAAGTGATTGAAACATTGGTATAAGGATTGGGGGTTTGTTCAAAAGGCAATTTAATATTACAGCCAACGGATTTGCCGCCAGCCTCAAATGCACCTCTGTTTGCAGCTTCCATCACGCCAGGCCCACCCCCAGTCATTGTCGTTAAGCCTAATCCTGCTATACGCTTTCCAATTTCTCTAGATTTAATATAATAAGGATGGTCGGCCTTAAATCGGGCAGAACCAAAAACAGTGATACAAGGACCAATAAAATGTAGGGTTCTAAAACCTTTAATAAATTGAATAAATATTTTAAAGGCAAAACCAAGTTCATTCATTCTTGGCTTTGGGCCTTCTAAATGGTAATATTCATCGGTAGAAGGAATAATTTTTTTTGAATGTTTGTTTATTTTTTCCTGAGGCATCTGACTATATTATAATGCATGAAGTTATAATAAATAATGGCCTTATAAACATTATTTATTTAAATTTGAAGTACCTATTTATCCAAATGAAATCTATACTCAAGTACGCTATTTTATTACTTCTACAATTTACCTTTAGTGAAAGCTTTTGTCAAACTAAGGTAGTATTTGAGCAGGTACAAATATATTCTACACTTCAACCCACAGCTAACTATTGGCGATTGCCAACAGATATAAGTTTAATTGAGCAGTCCTTAGATAGTGGTGTTTTCAAGGAATTTAATTTGGTGAGGGTTAAGCCATTTAAAACAGAAATTAAAACCTTAACAAAACAAAGTCAAATTGGAAAAATAGTTATCAAATGGGACTCCACCAGAAATATCCCTTATCATGCTTATTTAGAATTATATGAACTAGACGCATCAACACTTGATCTTAATAAAGCCATTCAAATAAGCCAACAAAAGAAAGACAGCATTCAATCTGTATGGGGGATTGCAGTAGATATCTTTAATGAAAAGCATGAAAAAATATTTCAAAAGACCATCTTGCTCGGTATAATGCCAATACAAAATGTAGGTATGGGTCGGGTAGCTGATTTTGTTCCTACTATTCCTATTAATTTATACAAAGCAATATCAAAGGGGGTAAGCTTAATTAGTAATGATATAAATAATTTATCTTTTATTGAAGCCATCACGCCCCAAGCATTTTTTACGGACAATTATTGGATGCCATTAGTACACAATCAACCAAGAATTGCTTTTGACACAAGTAAGCAATTTATCAATTTTCCAAGTTCGGGTGGTTTACAACTATTAAGAATTCCAACGGCTAGTTTAGTGAAACTTGATTTTAAAAACAAAGCTGTCAACTACCCTTTTAAAAATATTATAAAAGAAATAAAAAATAGCAGAAAAGAGGCTAATAGCAATGAATACTACCAAGTCACTCAGCAATTAAGGGATGTGCATGCTAACAAAGACTATACTATATTAACTTATCTAGAATTCAATCCTAATAACACTTTTGAGAGTAGTACTAATGATATAAATCAAACACTCAATTTCTTAGATGGCATTGGTAATTATATTTTTAATGGTCGTGATACGATTGGCCGATTCCAAGTAAAAGAAATAGAAACAGAGGAAAGTAAATTCTATTTCCCCAACAAAGTATACAACGGCTACGACTCTACAAATCAATTTGAAGTACAAGCATATAAAAAGCCTATGTCAATTGCGCATTCAAGAGTCGTTTCAGGCAAATTATATGATCATAAATTCAAGATACAATTCGACAACGAACAGGCTTTAAAAACAATTTTAGTGGACGATAAAGTAGTCATGATTATTGAAGGTTTAGTAAAACCAAGGCAGATGGTATGTTTACCCAACCATGTAGACGAAACATTTAGGAACTTACTGATACTTATTGCATATGGAGAGTTATTTCAAAGCCCAAATTAATATATATTTACACCATGCGTATTGTAAGTTATAATGTGAATGGCATTCGTGCTGCTATCAAGAAAGGTTTAATCGAATGGCTTAATGAATATCCAGTTGACATTTTTTGTGTACAAGAGACTAAGGCAACTCCTAATGATATTGACTTATCCCTATTTACCGAACTTGGCTATCATGTAGCTTGGTACCCAGCTCAAAAAAAGGGATATAGTGGAGTTGCTGTTTTTAGTAAACAAAAGCCAACTCAAATTATTTATGGTACTGGACATGAAATGAGTGATTTTGAAGGACGCGTTATCAGAGTAGATATTGGAGATTTAACAATCATCAATGCCTATTTCCCATCAGGTACTAGTGGCGATGAAAGGCAAAATTATAAATACCAATGGTTAAAAGAATTTTACGATTGGATAGAATGCTTAAAAAAAGAAAGACCAAAAATTATTTTAGCTGGAGATTATAATATTGCTCATACTGATATTGATATCCACGATCCAAAAGGGAATAAAAAATCATCTGGTTTTTTACCAGAAGAAAAAGCATGGATGGATCAGTTTATTACAGCGGGTTGGGTAGATAGTTTTAGACACATTCATCCAACTACAACAGGCGCCTACTCATGGTGGAGTCAACGTTTCCCATCGGTAAGGCTAAATAATAAAGGATGGAGAATTGACTATTTATGTACAAGTGCGGCTTTAGAAAAATCAATTGTATCCGCTGATATATTACCAATGGTAAAACACAGTGATCATTGTCCAATTGTTGTAGATATTAAAAAATAAGCATCAATAAATCAATCTCTTTTTTCTTATGCATGTATACAATATAAGCTTCCAAATAGCACCTACACTTCAATCTCAATGGGTTGAATGGATGAAAAATAAATTAATCCCAATTATTGAATCAACCGGATGTTTTGACGATCATAAATTTTATGAATTAGCTGTTGATGTTGACCAAGCGCCAACCTATACCCTGCAGCTATTTGCTCCAACCTCTGAAATACTTGCTAAATTTCAGGAAGAATTATCTCCTAGCATCATGGAAGAGCTTGCAAATACCTGGGGAGATCAATGTTTCCACTTTATTACTACCATGCAAATTGTGAATTGATTGTGGATACTTTAAAGATCTACAACCCAATATAGGCCTATATTTCAGCTAAATCAAATTATGAAAGCAAAGCTCACAAAGGCTTTCCTGCATTTTTATTAAAAAATGATTTAAAGCATTTACTGGAAATTTGGCATAAAAACCTTGCTATTTAAGGGTTTTGGTGGAAAAATAAATTTAAAAATAAATGGCAAAATATTTTTTCGTTTCACAAAAGCTAATAAATTTGTCTTATCGTTTAAAACTATAAAAAACACTTCTATGAACAAAGCAGAATTAATCGCGCACATCGCGGATCACGCTGAACTAACAAAAACATCAGCTAACGCAGCTTTAGATGCATTTATCGATGCAGTAACTAAATCTTTAAAGAAAGGTGGTAAAGTAACTTTAGTTGGTTTTGGTACTTTCTCAGTATCTAAGCGTGCAGCTAGAACTGGTCGTAACCCAAAAACTGGTGCTACAATCAAAATCAAAGCTAAAAAAGTTGCTAAATTTAAAGCTGGTAAAGAATTAAGCGGAAAATTATAATTGAAATTTATTTCAATAAAAACCCCCTAATATCAGGGGGTTTTTTTATTTTTGCTATCCAATCACTAAATAAAACACAATATCATGGGTAGAGGAGATAAAAAAACAGCTAAAGGAAAAAGATTTTTAGGTTCTTATGGCAAAAGCAGACCACATAAGACAACTAGAGGCAGAAAAGCTACAAAAGCAAGCGCATAAGCCATTCTAGCTAATTTATAAGATTCCCCGAAC
>CANCEU010000002.1 GCA_947375185.1 Chitinophagaceae bacterium | reverse complement strand
AACTTATTGATTGATGTTTGTAAGAAAAATGAATGGGAAATTATTGATACTATTAGAGAGACAATATCAGGCACCAAAAAAAATGAAGATAGAGAAGGAATAACACAATTAAAGAATGTAGTTCTACAGAAGAAACCTCAAATCGTAGTTTGTTGGGAAATCAGCCGTATCAGCAGAACGAGCCTTGGGTTTCATCAACTCCTATCATTTCTTACTGAAAACAAAGTTTCATTATACATACAAAATCTTAACCTTCATACATTAGACGAATCAGGTAAAGAAAATCATATTACAGGACTGATTCTGTCTTTAATGGCTGAAATAGCCAAGATGGAAACAATTACACTAAAGACAAGGGTAAAAGTAGCGTTACAAAATCTAAAAGATAAAGGTGTTATACTGGGTCGTCCAAAGAACTCGGGAGATAGTAAGGAGAAGACATTAAACAAATACCCCGATGTTATAAAATACCTTGAAAAAGGATTATCAATTCGTGAGGTTTCAAGAATGACGAAGACAAGTGTGAATACTACCTTAAAAGTGTCTCAACTGATTAGAACAATCTAAAAGTTCTCTAAAATCACCCAATTCTGTTTCTATTATTAGGTATAATGAACCAAAAGTTCTCTAAAATATCTCTAAAAAAAAGAGGAAACCCTTATAAATAAAGGATTTCCTCTCTGTATCTGTCGGGAAGACAGGATTCGAACCTGCGACCCCTTGGTCCCAAACCAAGTGCGCTACCGGCCTGCGCTACTTCCCGTTCCATTACAACTTGCGTTATAAATATTGTTAACCGGTTTAATTTCAAAATAAGAACTAAGTGCGGAGAGGAAGGGATTCGAACCCTTGGTACAGTTTAACCCGTACGGCAGTTTAGCAAACTACTGATTTCAGCCACTCATCCACCTCTCCTCCGAACCTCTTTCGAGGGGTGCAAAAATAAGGACTGATTCTTTAAATTCCTAAAAAAAGTCCGGAATAAACTAAATAAAGTTTAATCCGGACCAATATATTAGTAAACTATGTAAATTATTTGGCAATTGCCCCAATTACATAGCTGCTAGTTGTACTTTTTGCGTTAGCTCCATTACATTTTCGCGGAACATAGAATCAGTATCCATTAAATCTTTAACCGTTTGGCAAGAGTGAATTACCGTAGTATGATCACGACCACCAAAGTGCTCTCCTATTGTCTTTAATGAGTTCTTGGTAAATGCTTTAGCCAAATACATGGTAATTTGACGCGCTTGTACAATTTCACGCTTACGTGTTTTTTGCAATAACTTGTCATAAGGCACTTCAAAGAATTCACAAACCATTTTTTGAATAGCGTCAATGGTAATTTCCTTGCTACTTGTTTTCACAAAGTTGCGGAGTACCTTTTTCGCTAATTCAACATCAATCTCTTTCTTATTCAAAGAAGACTGTGCTAATAATGATATTAACGCACCTTCTAGTTCTCTAACATTAGTATTGATATTATAAGCTACATACTTCACTACTTCCTTAGGCATTTCTAAACCATCTGCCTTCATCTTCTTTTCTAATATCTCAATACGTGTTTCATAGTCTGGCACTTGAATGTCAGCGCTTAAACCCCAACGGAAACGACTTAATAATCTTTCTTGCAATCCTTCCAAATCCTTAGGTGCTTTATCCGATGTTAACACCAACTGCTTTCCACTTTGATGTAAGTGGTTAAAGATGGCGAAAAAGGCATCCTGAGATTTTTCAGCTCTATTGAAGAACTGTACATCATCAATAATTAATACATCAATCAATTGATAAAAATGTATAAAATCGTTGATAGCGTTATTGCGACTATGATCTTGGAATTGATTAATAAATTTTTCAGAGCTCACATATAAAACCACCTTATTTGGATGAATGCGTTTAACATCATTACCAATTGCTTGTGCTAAGTGTGTTTTACCTAAACCTACCCCACCATAAATTACTAATGGATTAAATGAATTTGCACCTGGTTTTTCAGCCACTGTTTTACCAGCTCGGCGCGCAACCCTGTTACAATCCCCTTCTATAAAAGAATCAAATGTATAATTATGGTTTAACTGAGGATCAATTTGCATTTTTTTCAATCCTGGAATCACAAACGGATTCTTTACAGGATTGTCAATAACCAATGGGAAATTCATTTCATTGTTATTGTATGTCTTCATGCCACTTGCAGGCACATCCATTGAACCTTTTTTATTGTTACCGCTATCAACCATGATACGGTATTCTAATCTTGCTTCTTTTCCTAATTCTCTCTTTAAAGTTTTTGCTAATAAATTAACATAGTGCTCTTCGATATATTCATAAAAGAATTGGCTTGGAACTTGAATCATTAAAACATGCTCTTTCAAGTCTACGGGCTGTATTGGTTCGAACCATGTTTTAAAGTGCTGCCATTCGACAATATCTTTAATGATCTTCAAACAATTACTCCAAATTAAATCTGCACTTTTAGCCATGTTACTTACGAACCCTTTATATAGTGAAATAAGATAATTCTAACCCTTTTGCTGATTATCGAATTGTTAATCAGAATGCGAATATTCAAAAGAATTGTTGAAAAAAAAACTTTTTTATTTGATTTTTTTTACATGTCTCAAAAACACTTCATCTTCTAACTTTTTCATCAAATTATCAGGCGTTCAAGATAGCTTAATTTCCAATAAAAAGAAAGTTTATCCACTATTTTTTAAAAGATTTTATTGAAAAAAACGAATGACCATTTGCTTATAAAGGTGGGCTGACTACAATTGGCTATTAAATACTACCTTTACTCACTTAAATTATAAAAAATGAGCTACGAACTAACTGGTAAATTGATAGCAAAATACGATACCGTACAAAGAAAAGAAACCTTTAAAACAAGAGAGTTTGTTATAGAGAAGTCAGATGATATCAACGGAAAATTAATCACTAATTATGTAAAATTCCAATGTGTTCAAGATAGAACAACAATGCCCGACCGATTTAACCTTGGAGATACTGTTAAAGTACTTTTCAACATAAAAGGATCTAAGTGGAATAAGGACGGAAAAGATAATTACATCACCAACTTAGATGCTTGGAGAATGGAAGCAGTTGCACTAGGCGGCGACACTGCCCCTACCGATAACAGCTATTTTGATATGCCTCCGGGCGAATCAGGCGACGATCTTCCATTTTAATTCAATATCTAGCATTTTTTTAGGATAGAAACCTAACCCATGCAAAAACAAATTCAACTTCGCGTTAAGCCTGAAGAAGCAGCAAATGCCTCCAGCTTAATACTGATTCTAGCTCAAGCGACTGGGCAGGCTCCTGAATCTATATCAGGTTACCATATTTTAAAGCAATCCATTGACGCCCGAAGTCGTCAACAAATTTGGATCAACCTTACCGTTTTAGTATTCATCAACGAGTCACCCAGTAGTCGATTTAATGATGAGATCAATTTCCCTGCCCTTCCATCTAATGCAAAAGAAGTAATCATCATTGGTGCTGGCCCAGCAGGCCTTTTTGCTGCCTTGGAGTGCATCGAACAAGGACTTAGACCCATTGTCTTAGAAAGAGGCAAGGATGTGCGTTCAAGACGCAGAGATTTAGCCAAATTAAACAAAGAAGGAATTGTTAATCCAGAGAGTAATTATTGCTTTGGAGAAGGCGGTGCAGGCACATATAGCGATGGAAAATTGTACACCAGAAGCAATAAAAGAGGCAGCATTGATAAAATACTTAGGTTATTTTATCAGTTCGGCGCTGATGAGCGTATTTTATATGAAGCGCACCCTCATATAGGTACTAACAAATTGCCTCATATCATAACCGCCATGAGAGCTCAAATTGAGAAAAGTGGCGGAAAGGTATTGTTTGAAAAAAAACTCACCGACTTGATTATTGAAAAAGGAGTTGCTAAGGAAGTAATCACTTCGGATGGTGACCGTTTCCAAACCAATGCAATAATATTAGCCACCGGCCATTCGGCTCGAGACATTTTTAGCCTTTTAAATGATAAAGGCATTTTGATTGAAGCTAAACCATTCGCACTCGGAGTACGTGTTGAACATCCTCAATCAATAGTTGACGGCATTCAATATCATTGTGCAGTTAGAGGCCCCAATCTGCCTCCCGCCTCCTATAGCTTAGTGGAGCAAGTTAATGATCGTGGCGTATTTAGCTTTTGCATGTGTCCAGGAGGAATTATAGCGCCAGGCGCAACAGCACCTGGAGAAATTGTGGTGAATGGTTGGAGCCCAAGTAAAAGAGACAATGCCTTTGCAAATAGCGGCATGGTGGTGCAAATTGATTTGGCAACAGCTGCTGAATATTTGACGAAGTTAAAAGTAAATGGCAATGCAAATTTAAATTCAAGCTTAAATTTAAATAACCCATTATTACTACTTGATTTTCAAAGACATGTGGAGAAAAAAGCATTTGAATTTGGGGGAGGAAAACAGATAGCCCCCGCAGCCAGATTAGTTGACTTTTGTACGAATAAAGTATCCAAGGAGCTTCCCAATGCCAGTTACCTACCAGGCCTTCATAGCGCAGACCTCAACATGATATTACCCGAATTTGTACGTACTACACTACAGGAAGGCTTTAAAGCTTTTGGCAAAAAGATGAAGGGATATTATAGTAATGACGCAATTGTTGTGGCAACCGAAAGTAGAACCTCCTCGCCTGTAAGAATACCTCGAGATGCAGAAAGCTATCAGCATCCTCAAATAAGGAACCTTTACCCATGTGGCGAAGGTGCTGGCTATGCAGGGGGTATTGTGAGCGCTGCAATGGATGGCCAAAAACTTGCACAGGCTATTGCAGTTCAATTGCGGTAATTAGTACCCATATTCATATATAAAAAGAGGCTACCCTTGTTTAGGATAGCCTCTTTTTATTTCAACAATAACTTAAATTAATATGAAATTAATCCTGCGATTTTATTTTTTTTGAAAGCAATAAACCATTCTTTATCAATTGATTAGATTGATATGATTTTAATTCTTCTTCAAGCTGAGTAGCAGTGGTTCTAGAAGCACCAAGATCAGGCTTCCCCGCATTCACCCAAGCCGTATACCAAAAATCAGATAGTAAATTTGCAGAAGCCAATAACTGGCCATTGATGGTTGGGCCTAGCTCAATTGCATATGCTTCGGCAAACTCTTTCGTATAAACCTTAGCTTCTTTGCCATAACGCATCATAGTTTTATACTTAGTATCTGGAGTAAATTTCGTCGTTAGCTTTGCTTCTTTGGCAAACATGTCTGGCAATAAAGCATTTGCTTTTCTAATATCTTTCCATAAAGCTTCTGCTGGATTTTTTAAATAGACTGCCGTATGCTTTGCATATAGATTATAATCATTCATTGTCAATTCTGGAATATATGATTCCCAAAGTCCATGCAACCCTTTTTGGCCGGTCATCTGCCCATCGTAATTTACTGTAGTGTGAAGAGGAACATGCAAATCCCCAATATAATGACCCAAATCTGCCGCATAAAATAGGATGCTATCTTTGTTTTTCGACTTAAAAGCTGCAGTTAAATGCTCCATTTGCATCATTGCATTGTAGGGCCCCCATCCATATTTTTTTAGGCTATCTACTCCATATTTTCTTACAGCACTTGCCCAATCCAACGGCATGTCATTTGCAGCATTTGGTCCAAACATTTCAAGGTCTATAAAATGCTTTGTGTCCTCAGTTTTATCGGTATTTCTTCGAATATCGGGCCTTGGTGCATTTTCAACCAAGTAGGCCATTTCGTTATGAAAATACGATTGCAGCGGGGCTGGCAAACTATAGATTGCCAACTGATTTATGGTGCGGTGCACTAAAAAGCCCCAACTACTAAGTCCAATTACTAAGGCCAATATGACTGCTGTAAAGCCTATCTTCTTTGAGATCATATACTATAAATTTCAACGAATATAACCTATTATCCTTTTTTCGATACGCCTTTCCTGTAAAATAACCTTTCCAAAATGAGACGTTTGTAACTAATTAACTTCTCTATATTTGGGTAATAAATAACCATATCATGGATCCATTGTTGAGTCTACAGCATTTGAAAAAATATTATGCAACACAAAAGGCAGTTGATGATATTAGTTTTGACATTCAAAAAGGAAGCATTTTTGGCTTACTTGGCCCCAATGGTGCCGGGAAAACTACCCTACTAAGAATGATTACTGGTATTTTCTACCCCGACGAGGGCAATATTATTTTGGATGGCCAACCATTTAGACCAGCAGAGGATATCTCTAAAATTGGATATATGCCCGAAGAAAGAGGCATGTATAAAAAGATGAAAATTGGAGAACAAGCACTTTATCTCGCTCAATTAAAAGGGTTATCAAAGTCCGAAGCCACAGAGAAAATAAAATATTGGTTTCAAAAATTAGAAATGGAATCATGGTGGAATAAAAAAGTGGAAGATCTAAGTAAAGGGATGAGCCAAAAACTTCAATTTGTAATCACAGTATTACATGAGCCTAGGTTAATTATTTTAGATGAACCATTTAGTGGACTTGACCCAGTTAACGCAAATTTGATCAAGGACGAAATTTTTGGATTAGCAAAAAAAGGATCAACTATCATTTTTAGTACCCATAGAATGGAACAAGTGGAGGAAATATGCGACCAAATTGTACTGGTGAATTTGGGCAAAAAGATTTTAGACGGTACGGTGAACGAAATTAAGCAACAGTTTAAGGAAAATATTTTCTCAATTGAAACCGATAAAATTGAGTCAATTAGCGATAACCCTATTTTCTCGATTTTAAAAAAAGAAGGGCAAAAGGTTTATGTCAAAATAAATGAAGGAAATGATTCAAATAAAGTATTGGCCCATTTAATCAATAACAACAATAGAATCATTGCCTACAATGAAGTGCTCCCTTCCTTAAACGAAATATTCATCAAACTTGTTGAAACAACAAATGCTACTACAAGAGCATTTCAAAATATTTAATTCTAAAATTATTTTATGCATAAAATTTGGCTAATCATTCAAAGAGAATATACCACTAGGGTGAAAAATAAACGTTTCCTATTGGTAACCTTCCTAATGCCTTTGTTAATTATAGGGCTCATTTTTGGAAGCGCCTATTTGTCAACTACCGGTACTGAGCACCGAAAAATTGCAGTCGTAGATCCAAATGGTTTTATCAAAACATCATTGAAAAATACCAACCAAATTGAATTTTTATTTACAGAAAATATTGATACCAATAATTACAGCCAAAAAGGATTTACCGATATTTTAATCTTACCCAAGTTTGAAAAAACAAGTAAGGCTGACTATATTTTAAGATCCAAAAAATCAATGGGTTTAATGCTTCAAAATAGCATTAGCGAAAAGATAAACTCAGCAATCGAAGATCAAATGTTACAGGAGGCTGGAATTCATCAAAATGTTTTAGATTCTATACATAAAGCATCGCAATTTGCTGAATTAAAAGCATATGAAGATAAAGGAGGAAATACAAGTAAAGAAAGTAATGCAGGCCTTGCAATGGGAATTGGCTATGCTAGCGGCTTTTTGATTTATATAACTTTATTTATTTATGGCACGATGGTAATGCGTGGCGTAATGGAAGAGAAAACGAATAGAATTGCTGAAGTAATTATTAGTAGTGTCAAGCCATTTGAATTGATGTTGGGCAAAATAGTTGGCATTGGTGCTGTTGGATTAACACAGTTCGCAATGTGGATTATACTGATAACAAGTTTGACGAGTGTGGGCATGGGATTACTTCCATCTGATATACAACACCAGGTCACAACACTACAACAAAACAATGGCCAAATGGGAAGTGTCGGTATGGTACAAGCAAGTGAATCTGCCATGCGTATTTACAATATGCAACATACTATTGCAACTGCAAACTGGCCATTAATTTTATCTTGCTTTGTATTTTATTTTTTAGGTGGCTACCTTTTTTATTCCGCATTATTCGCAGCTGTAGGAAGTGTAGTAAATGAAGACCCACAAGATGCACAAAGCCTAATGTTCCCTATTACCATGCCTATTATATTTTCATATCTCATTACCAATATGGTTACACAAAATCCAAACACGCCATTGGCATTTTGGGCGAGTATCATTCCTTTTAGTTCGCCGATGGTTATGATGGCTAGAATTGCATATGGTGTTCCTAGTGCAGTAAGTTATTGGGAATTGGCATTGAGTATGACCATATTAATTGCAGGCTTTTTATTTACGACTTGGTTAAGTGGTAAAATTTACCGAACTGGCATATTGATGTATGGCAAAAAAGTAAATTGGAAAACAATGATCAAATGGGCGTTCACGAAGCAGTCATAAATTATAAAGCAATTCTGACATTAACCCCAGCTCTTGTATTAACGATTGGTGGGGAAGATGAAATATATGGAGTGGCTCTTCTTTGATCAAAGAAGAATTTAAGATTGATTTTACTATTCAAAACATAATCAATTGATGGCTGTAACGTGATTTCTTTTTGGCCACCTGTACCGTATGCATTGGTTTGATCTAGTCTACTATTGCTATTATAAACATCGCGCATAGACATGTCAAAACGGAATGTCAAATCATTATTGAGCCTAGCATTATTAAGTCCAGGAATATTAAATGGAAGTCGTAGCCCTTTTTTACGCCAACTAGTACCAATCACCCACTCTTTACTATTGTTTTCACTTAATTGATAATCAACCAAACTTAAGGAAAGCATTCTGCTCTTTTTATATTCAAATCTTAATGACCATTGATTTACTGTAGTAACATTAATACCAATCAACGGTTCCATTCTTTCACTTATCGTAACATTTGGAATTAAGAAATAAGGGATATAATTACCGCTTATTGGATCTAAAAATGTTGGTGTTCCTCGCTTTGTAATATCATCTACAAAATTTAACGAACTCGTAAAGCTGTTCATTGCCAAACTACCATTATACCCATTGGTTAAAGTGATATTGGTGAAATATTCTGCAAGTGCCGGCACTTTAGACAACCCATTATACATGATATTCCAATTTGGTTTTGGCATCATACCTGAAAATGGATTGGATCGAATACTACTATTATTCTCATTTATCAAAGAAACCTTCTTAGGATCCTGCCCAGTGTATGCTGCAATAAATGCCGGGATTAATACATCCTGCGCATATCTACCATAACCTAATGCATATCCATTTGTACCTATATTGGTTCCAAGTCGTTGTGAAATAATAGTTCTATAATTTTGGAATGCTTTAAACTGAAGTGAAATTACATTTGGATCGTGATTATCAAAGAAGGTGTTTAATGCCATGTAACTTATATTAAAACCACCTGCCGACAATGGATTCGCATGCGTTCTTATACCATTATAATTAAAACTGGTGTCCTTATATAATTCAGAATATTCCTTTGAGAATGTTTTATTAAAATTCACATCAATCATTAAAGACTTGATAGGTTCAAGAGTGATTCTGGCAGTTAATTTTTGGTCAAATGTTTGTCTAAATACCATATTGAATGAAGGATCCCTAGTTAAAAATCCTTTTTTCTCCTGTGTATTTAACCATGCAGTATCAGGCTGTTTACCAAACATGTAATCAATATTTGGAGATACGCCTGTAAAAGTTTTGTCTAAAAATTGAACTCCTGACATATAACCTGGCAATCTACTATTAAAATTTTCACCATAATCTAAATTGGCGGTTTGCATCATGGTTAAAAATTTCGCAAAAGGTTTAACATAGGAAGGAACTTCAATTGGCTCGTTTGCTTTTAATAATCTTTGTGCAATACGCTCCTGTCTTCTTGCTAATTTCCACGCCTTATATGCACTATCCCTAGCCTTACCAACTTTACCTGCCAAGGCCTCCTCTTTTGTCATCAATACTTTTGTTGCCAATGGATTCGCATAACTGCTTCTTCCTGTATTGTAATTATTATTGATTGCCGCACTTATATATTTTGACTTACGGTATAAATTTGAGAAATTAAATTGTCCTGTAATTTGTTGAGACATTGTATTCTCAATTGTATTACCCAATGACTGCGCCAATCTACTTGCACCAATCCAATTATAATTTGTTGAAAAATTATAGGATGAATTGATCCAATTGGTAATTGGAAATTTACTAGTTGGTAAATCGTATCGCATGGTCAACCTTTGATTGTACAAAGTATTTCTACCTCCTCCAAATAACATCCTAGTGATAGAATCTTGTTTAGCTTGTGTATTTATTGGACCATCGGGTTCATCAATTCTCGAATTCATAGTGGCATTAAAATCCATATTCAGTGATCTGGTAATTGGCCATCTCATATTAAATAACCTTACCATTGTAAAGTATTTATTATAAGTAGTCTCCACTTTTTCAGTTGTACCATCATATGAACTCACCACTCTTGGTGTAAACTCACCGTATTGTCTATCCAAAACTGTTCTAAAACTTAATAATGTAGGCGCAGGATTTACATTAATGTCTTTTGCCCAGGCCAACCAAGGTGATGCATTTCTCAATAATTTTTTAAATGGCTCTAAAGGCTTAGCATTTCTATTATATGTATACCCAATTGAACCTCTTTGCTTAACCATTTTATTTTCAGAAATCAATGGACTAGTTTGCGTTAGTTGAGAATAAGAGTAACTAAAATCCAAATTACTTATACTCAACAAATTGGGCGTCCCACGAGGCAAGAATCGCACATTGGTAAAGTTCAATGTTTTAATAGTTGTCTGATCAGCCGAAGCATTGATCACTGAATCTTTCTTTGCACCCGACAATGAATTTATTTTATCCTGATACAAGACATCCTTGTCAAATGGATCATACAATGGAGTCTCTATAGATTTATTAATACTTGCAAAAACTGGCAAGGAAAGTTTTACTTGTTTAGGTAATAATTTACCTGCGTCAATATTGGTAGCAATATCAATTTGAGAAAGCCCTGTCTTTGCTCTTTGATTCATGTTTTGTTCAATGGTTCCAAATCCTGCAGTTCTATTACTTGCGGACACTGCTATTGTTCCTAAATCAGCCATCACTAAATCCATTCTACCAATTGCTGCCCATGATCCACGCTCATCTAAATCAGATAATCGCATTTCATTGATCCACATTTCAGCATCTATTTGTTGTTGGGTAGATGTATTTTCAAATGCAATCATAATGCCTCTTATCTCCCCTAAATTTGGATTACCCATTACAGAATAGGTTTGCACATTATTAGGATAGCTAGCGCTTTGTTTTTGTGAAAATTTTGAAGTGTAAGAATAATGTTGCTTATCCCTTTCAATTTTTAAATTCACAAGATCAATTAAACTTAAATTCAATTCATTTTGAGCCGGCCATACTAAATTCGCTTCTGCATTCGAATAAGCTTTTTGTTGGGTGGTTGTTAATGGTATTCGAATTTCATAAAAATTATTTTGAAAATCTTGTCCCATTCTAATCACCGCAGTTATTACGCCATTTTCTGTTTGAGCAATGTTATTCTTATTTTCAGCATGCAAAAACATGGATAATTTTCCATATTTACGAATATCAACATTCATTGTTTTAAAAACACCTCTTGGCGTTTTCCCTTTTTCTAAATTATGTATTTGAACACTTAATGCCTGTTCATTTTGCAACAAATTTACCCCATTATTACTCAACAACTGAACTCGTTCAATGCCTGGTGGAATAACATAATTGACAGGTGTTCTACTACCATTTTCTTCAATGCTTACCGCTAAAGTGTTAACGGATGAATTATTAGTGGCAGCAAGTGGCGTATAATTTCCCGAACTATCCACTTCATACATATATTGTCTCCATTGATTTCGAACCAAACTGAATTTCGCAAAACGAAGCGTGATAGAATCTTCAAACCCAGTTAAATACATTCTTAAAAAACGAATTGATTTAAAATCTTTAATGCCGCCTACGGAATCAGAATACGATTTTATAGGCACCCTAAATAAATACCAATTCTCGACACTTTTACTTCCATCTGCAAGCGTCACATTAACTGTTTTAGTATCTGTCACATATTTAGTTGCACCAACACCCATACTATTTTTTTGCATAGGAATTTCGTATTCAAAATAAGATTCAGTTTCATTTAAAGTATTGTCTCTATTCAAATCTTCATTGTCAGGAAGCATTGTAGATGCACTGCTAAATTGACTTGTACCTGCAACAGCTGAATTCCCTTGTGGATTATTGAAATATTTATACCTACTTAAAATACCTGCGCCTGCAGCATCATATTGTGCATCTCTATACCATACATAATTATCTGCAGATGGGTCTTTTATGAATTGTTGCGCTACAATTGGACTTGCAATTTGACTAATTACATCCGCGCGTTTAACACGCTCTTCATCATCATTCATTCCATCAAATCCAACATCCTGATATTTTCTGTCTTCGGCATTATTACTAAATGCATTGGTTACCTGAATTGGATTTACCGGAACCTTTCCCCAAACCGAACTATCTATTTGTGCAGGAATGGTAGGTGTTGGCATTCCATTTTCATAAAAACGACGACCATCTTTTAAAATGTCTTCACTAACATTTCCTAAGTTCAATACCAAACTTCCCTTTGTTGCAGGAGATTTAATAAATGGATCTTGTACCCAAAATTCTACATATTCAATGATGCTAGATTCAAAATCAGTTTGATCCAATGCGCGCATAATGCCACCCCATTTATCTTTTGGATTTTTGAATTTTCCCGATGCATCTAAATCTTTAAAATTATAATTGTATTGTCCTCTGTCTTTTGGATAATAGGTTAAGTCAAAGGTTGGCAACTGAACATCCGTAATGTTAGTTGTCTTATTTGGGAATAACTCATTCGTAAATACTTGTCTTACCCTTGGATCACTCAATAAAGTCGGATTTGCGCTCATTGGATTATTCGGACTATTGCGATCTTGCAAAGTTGGCTCAATAGTATACCAAGCCAATCTTGCTCTATTTTTATTGTAGTCTAAACTTTCAGCTAAATTACTTTCCGGAAATTTATTAAATCTTGTTACGGGTGTCGAAGCAAGCGCCCATGATGTGAAAGGGAAACGTAAATCAATATCAGTTCGTGTTGCTTCAAAATCATCTAAATAAACAACACCACTCCCCCCCTTTCCAATTTGCTGCGCATGCCCTGGCTGTAAAAATGCAGCTTCCCCATTGGCTGTGATATAAGACTTTGCATTGGTTTTATAAAACGGGAGTTTATTTATGATTCTTGTAACACTTGGCAATTCTGATTTGTAATTAAAATCAAAACCATACATCGCATTTTTAATTGGATCAGATCCAAAATTGGTTTTTGTAAAAAACGGACGCTCACTTAGTCTTTGTGTTGAAAATCCGAAATTGAAATTTTTACTCGCCATATAATCAACGCGCAATGCCCTAAAACCTCTTTCTTGAAAACCAAAACCTAAATTATTCTCAAAAGAAACATTCACTGGAATATTTGAACTTAAAATGCCTGGATTGATAATTCGTACAGTACCTGATCCATAATCAACAATATAATCCACTCCTTCCTTTAATATTTGACCACCCGCCCTTACACTTACCGATCCTGGTGGTACATTAAATGCATTTAAACTTATTTCAGCACCTCCGCTACTACCTTTTACCTGCCCCTCCATCACAAAACGATCCAAATTGGTATAGGTTTGTGCTTCGGATTTAATTTTTCGATACAGCTGTGGGAAAACATATTTATTCGCAATAGTAGTATCCAGTCCTTTAAATGCAATATTTTTTAAATCATCCCCAAACGGCTCCAACAATGGAAAAACTATACGCCCCATTTTTGACAAAACCGTATATCCTTCCACATAGTCAAACATACCATCGGGTTGTGGATCATTATGATTATTCAACCTATCTAACTGTAATATTTTAATTAAAGACTGGCCATCCACTGAAGCATTCGTAACAGGTAAATATCTTTTTAATCCTGCGCCCGGCGCTTCATACATAACATTCAATTGAAAATCCTGTTGCTGAATGGAGCCAAACAAATCAAGTGAATAAACATTCTTCATCATTAAATCCCAAATGGGCAAATCTGTTCGTTGTGTTGTTGCTTTTAATAATTTTAAAAACATGATTTGTTGTACACCATTGGTTGGATTTAATGCAACATTATCAGAAAACTCTCCCACTTGAAAAACTTTTCCATTATAAGTATATTGGAATGCAACCCCTAATACTTCATCGGGCTGTAAAGGAATATTCAATGATAAAAATCCAATTTGTGGATTGAAATAATATTCATTTTCAGTTAGCTTTCTTGCAAATGTGCGCTCATAATCCTCTGCAGACCTTAATCCATTCATCGCTAAAATAGAAGCAATGCCCGATGGATTTCGAGCATCTGCATTATTTGCCAAGGTTGAATATAAATTATTGGTACTATTATCTGGATATGGATTCGCGGAACTTTGCCATTTGGTATTATGTGGATTTGGCTCTCCTAAATCAGCAAGTCCAACCACGTCTCTTGCATTGGTTGTTTGACCATTGCGATTGGTTACCCATACTTCAATTCGCTTAACCTGTACCTGCGAATTAACTATTGGCAAGCTTGCCATGGCTTTATTATAATTGCTCCTAAAATATTGTGCTAATAAAAAGTGTCTATTTTCTTCATAGTCATCTAATCTTTTTTGAAACTTTTGCGTAGATGCTCCACCTTGCAAGTTCATAGATTGCCTTTGCGACTTTTGATTTGCAATCGCTGCAGTGACAAACAATTTTCCAAACTGCAGCTGCGTTTTAATACCAAATAAATTTTGCGTACTTGGAATAAGTGCACTTCTCGAGATATAATTAATATTACCTGCTTCAATACTTTTTATAATCTCGTCTTTCTTCCCTTTGTAATTTAATTTGATTTGATTATCAAAACCCAAATTGGAAAGTGTATTAAAATTTACTGGAAATTTTAACTTATCGCCAATACTTGCATTCATGCTAAAGTTCATACTTGCATCAAAGTCAAATCCTCCATTGGAACGTGCGCGCTCCGGCAAAGTTGGATTCATTACCGTTTGCCCTTGATAACCGGCTTTAATATTTATTTCGCCTACAGGCTTAAAGTCTAGTTTTAAATCAGAACCTGTTTTACCAAATAACCGATCAAAATAACTATCAAACACTTTTGCTTTAGGTCGGCTAATTTTTCTATTAAGCACTCCGAGTGAATTAGACCTTTGTGAAAAATATGCTTTTTCATCTTTATCTGATTTCAATTTCCAAAAATCATTAAAACTAAAACTTGTAGGCACTTTAACCAATCTGCCATTTATAAATTCACGGATAAAATATTGCTTAGTGGTGGGATCATACTCCACATTTTTCTTAATAAAACTTGTGTCTCTTAAATCAAATGGATTGTTGCTTTGCTGTGTAAGAAAATCTCCCCTTCGATCTTTAATTGGATAATGCAAGGAATCCTTCGTAGTTAATTTCCTTGTGGTATCTTTTAAATTATCTTTGACATTTGTTTGTGCATAATTTGTCCCTTGTATAAAGAACAATATTACACTACAAAAAATGACTTGATAAAATTTCAATGAAAAATTAATTATTGATTAACAATTCTTAAGTGCCAACTTAATAAGCGATTCCAAAGCCAATCCAGCACCTTCAGACTTTATCGTCTTATCCACTGCTTTTTCTGCAACAGCTTTTTGTATTCCCAAAGCAATCAAAGCTTGAATAGCATCTTGATGTGGATTTTCTTGCACAACTGCAAATCCTCCTAATGGATTATTGTTCATGCTAATTTTTGAAAGCTTATCCTTTAGCTCCAATACCAATCGCTCTGCAGATTTTTTCCCAATTCCTTTTATCGCTTCTAATTGTCTCGCATCACCTTGAACGATGGCACGAATAATTTCATCGGGCCGCATACCAGATAACATCATTCTTGCCGTAGTAGCGCCAACACCTGAAACACTAATTAGGTGCAAAAACAATTCTTTTTCTTGTAACTCATAAAATCCAAAAAGAACTTGTGCATTTTCAGTAATATGCAAATAAGTATGCAGCTGCCCTTTCTCCATTTTTGAAATGGATTCATAAGTATGTAAACTAATATTTACTTCATATCCAACACCCCCCACATCTACCATTAATTTAGCTGGGGTTACTTGTACAAAACTACCTCTTAAAAATGCGATCATAAGTGCTCAAAATTAACGCATAAGTCATGAAAAATGGACTTTTAACCCCAATCTTAGACAAAATTTAAGATATTTGTAGGCCAAACTAATAAAGCAAATATGTCACAAATAGTTAAAGCAGCAATTACAGCAGTTGGTGGATATGTACCAGAGACCAAATTGACCAATTTTGACCTTGAAAAAATGGTGGATACCAACGATGAGTGGATTCGTTCCCGAACAGGTATTTCAGAAAGAAGAATTTTGAGAGAGCCAGGTAAAGCAAGCTCGGATATGGCAGTGAAAGCCGTAGAGGAAATTCTACGCAAAAAAAAGTTAGACCCTTTAGATATTGACTGTATTATTTGCGCAACCGTTACACCTGATATGGTATTTCCGGCCACTGCAAATATTATTGGTGATAAAATTGGCGCAAAAAATGCATTTGGCTTTGACTTAGGTGCAGCATGTAGTGGATTTCTTTTTGCTTTAAATACAGGTGCCTCTTTTATTGAGGGTGGAAGATATAAAAAAGTATTAGTGATTGGCGTGGACAAAATGAGTTCTATTATTGACTATACTGACCGAGCTACTTGTATTATTTTTGGTGACGGAGCAGGTGCTGTTTTACTAGAACCAAGTATGGACGAAAATGGATTTCAAGATGCCATTTTAAAAAGTGATGGAAGCGGTAGAGATTACTTGCATATTAAAGCTGGTGGAAGCTTAAAACCTGCGAGTGTTGAAACAGTGATGGCGAAGGAGCATTATGCATTTCAAGATGGACAACCTGTATTTAAATTTGCTGTCAAAGGCATGGCTGATGTAACTGCTGAACTATTAGAAAAACATAAGTTAACAGGAGATGATATTACTTGGTTGGTACCGCATCAAGCAAACTTAAGAATTATTGATGCTACTGCGAATCGCGCGGGTATTCCAAAAGAAAAGGTAATGATCAATATTCAAAAATACGGAAATACAACTGCAGCAACCATTCCATTGTGTTTATGGGAATGGGAATCTCAACTAAAGAAAGGTGATAATTTAATTTTAGCAGCATTTGGAGGTGGTTTTACTTGGGGTGCAGCTTGGATTAAATGGGCTTACTAAATTAATTACTTACATTACATTCAATCAATTTGGCATATTATGGGAAAGAAAAATTTTAAAGGCGTTAGCACTATCACTTTACATACAGCTAACCATGAGAACGATAATTTTTCTCATACAACACCAATATACGCAACTTCCACTTTTACATTTGGATCCGCAGAGGAAGGCATGGAAAGATTTAAAGGAGACGATAAAACAAGATTATATACTCGTTGGGGAAACCCAACCTTCACTGCAGCGGAACAAACCATTGAAGCACTTGAGGCAAGAGGTTTAACCGATGACAATGGCGCACCACTTCAAGTGAAAGCATTATTACACGCTAGTGGTCAAGCGGCAATGACCACACTATTTTTCAGCAACTTGAGTGCGGGAGATACATTAATTTCTCATTACTCTTTGTATGGGGGCTCTCAAGAACTCATGCAAAAAGTGTTGAATGAGACTGGTGTAAAAGTAATACTGATTGACATTCACGATGAAAATTTATTATTAACCACCTTAAAAGAAAATCCTTCTACAAAACTGATACATTTAGAAACGCCTGCAAATCCTACATTACAGTGCGTTGACATTGAATCAATTTGCAAAATTGCACATGCACATGGTGTAAAAGTTTCGGTAGACAACACAGTTGCAACTCCCTACTTACAACAACCATTTGCATTAGGCGCAGATTTTGTATTTCACTCTGCAACTAAATTTTTAAACGGTCATGGAAGCGCATTACATGGGGTATTGCTTGGGAAAGATTTGGAATTAATGCATACTAAGGTTTGGAAGTGGCATGTTTTATTAGGTGGAAATAGTAACGCATTTGATGCATATTTATTAATTCAAGGCATGAAAACACTTGAGCTGAGAATGGAAAAACATTGCAGCAATGCCGAAAAAGTAGCCAACTATTTAAATGCTCATCCTGCCATTGCACATGTTAACTATACGGGATTTGCATCACATCCTCATCATGCAATTGCAACCAAACAAATGAAGCAACACTCACCCTTAATTAGTTTTGAATTAAAAGGTGGCATTGAAGCAGGTAAGAAATTTATTAATGCTGTTGAGGTTTGTACCAGAGCCGTTTCTTTAGGCACCGTTGATACTTTGGTTTCGCACCCTGCAAGTATGACCCATATGTCTATCCCAAAATTGGAGCGTGAAAAATATGGCATTACTGATGGATTAATTAGAATGAGTGTAGGCATTGAAAATATCGAGGACTTGGAAGCTGACCTTGCACAAGCACTTGCAAAAGCGCAATCATAAAAATTAATTACCCTTTACAAATTATTATGGAGATAAAAATACGCGCTGCTAAAAAAGAAGATTGCGAAAGCATGATGGGCTTAATTCACGAGTTGGCATTGTATGAAAAAGCACCAGAGCAAGTAGTGGTCTCATTTGAACATTTTGTAGAAAGTGGTTTTGGCGCTCAACCTGTTTGGTGGGCACTTGTGGCGGAAGTAAACGGGAAAGTGGAAGGCATGGCCTTATATTATATTCGTTACTCTACATGGAAAGGCCAAAGAATGTATTTAGAGGATTTAGTCGTATCAGAAAAAATGCGTGGCAATAAAATAGGAAGTTTATTATTTGATGCATTGATTAAAGAAGCAAAAGCAAAAAACTTCAAGGGCATGAATTGGCAAGCATTGGATTGGAATGAACCTGCTTTAAATTTTTACCGAAAATACAATAGTGGATTTGATCCTGAATGGGTAAACTGTTCTATAGATTTCTAAGTTCACTAACACAAAACCCAACTAGTCAACTAGTCAAAAATGGTTCTAAATAAATTGGTCTTCTTTGAGCCAAAAGATGTTGAAAGAGATAACTCCAAACTACTTAATTTAAGATTTGCTCCAGTTATATTTGGATTATAAATATCATAACTTAATCCAACAACATATTTATCAGAAATAAATGAGATTGTTGGCACTACTGCCTCTTGATTTCTATAATAACATCCAAAATAAATTCGTTTTACCTCATCCATATAATTGGTGAGCGGAACCCCTAAAGAAGCACCTATATAAAATTGATTTCCAGCTTTTCTATTTAAGAAATTACCATGAAATGCCAATGTATAATCGGCAAAAAATGGAGTTTCTGCATTTACAAAAATTCTATACTTGGTTTCTGGCGCAGTATTAGTTAATGCATATGTTAAGTTCGGCTTAGTAAAAAATAGGGCCGTTCCACCTGTTTGCAAAAATGATTCGTCACTATGTTTAGTATACAGGACACCTGCATTTGCAGAAAATGAAGAAGGATAAGGTATTAAATTTTCCATGGATGCATTACCTGTATATCCTGCTGCAAGATCATATTGATCAGCAAACCTTAAATTAGACTTATCCAAAGTGGTTTGCGCAAATACAGTCCCTAATCCAACTGATAAATCTTTATACAATCTATTATCAAGAAAAATATGATAAGCTAAATCAAGCGCTACGAAATTACTTTTCATTGCACCATTCATAACTTGGTCTGACATAATATGCCCCCCTATTCCTAAAAAGTTTTTAGTATTTTCTGCAGGCTCAAATCTTGTATCATAGCCTACAACAATTGTTCTGTAAAGATTATCTCCATCAATCATTTGCTCCTTAATATTTCCTTGTATCCTACTAGTGTACATACCATTCCCAACACCAGCTGGTCCAAAAAATTGATTCGACACAAATGGTTGTGACAAAACAATATCCTGAGCATTACTTACAATCGATAGTAGCAAAACAGAAAATAATATGATAGGGTATTTTTTCAAATTAATTATTTAACAAGAAGTGTGCTTCCCTTTACTTTAAAAACTTTATTATCCCAAGTATTATATTCAAGAATCCAATAATAAGCATCAGCGTCGGCAATACTTCCATTAATTTTTCCATCCCAGCCTTCATTAATATCTTTTGTATCAAATATTTGTTTCCCAGCTCTATTAAATATTTTAAAATAATTGATTGAAACGATGGTTGAATTGTGCATTACTTTAAGGAGATCATTTAACCCGTCATTATTTGGCGTAAACGCATTTGGAATAACAAATACTCTTTCAATTGTTAATATTTCTAAATCGGCTGATAAATAATTAATATCATAGTTGTCGCTAATTGCTAAACTGCCTTGTAAGATTTTATAAAACCCAACCTCTTCTCCTGCTTCGCGTGTTAATGTACCTGTGATTATATCCCCATTCACCAAAGGTCTTGAAACCTGATAAGTAAATGCAGGATCAAATTGTGATTTTCTTTTTTGTTTTGGATCAGCGGTAATAGTAATTGGATATTTACCTACAATTATATCAGCATTGTAAAATACAATTTGATAGTTAGCTAAATCAATTGTCCCTGTAATAGGCAAACTTGCTTTAGCTACTCCAATATAATTACCCGCTCCATCTATTACATCATTTCCACTGCCTGGACCTGTTGGCAATGTTAAAGTAATAGAACTAATTATTTCACCGTTTTGCAAACCAATCACCTTAAAATTACCAGTAGTAATTACAGTTGGTAATGGCGCGTCCCCATAGGTTCTATTAATCACATCGGGAAGAATGGTTAAGCTTGCTTTTGTTATTGTTAGATTATTCGGAACAAAAGTTAAAGTATAGTTAGTCCCTAAACTTAGCGACCCTATATTAATTTGATACACTCCAACATTTTCGCCTGTAGCTCTTGATAATACCCCCGTAAAGCTATCACCTGCTACCAAAGGATCGTGCACATAAGTGAATACAGGATCCGAGTTGCCATATGTTTTAGTCTGTGCATCAGCTACCACATTAATATTTTGTGGTGTAATAATAGAAGCCACACTTCCTTGTATAGACAATGTATAATTAGAAGCTTGGCTACCTCCTAAGGAAAGTCCACTAAACGAAACATTTGAAGCCAACGCAACACTTTTACTATTATAATTACCAATAGGCGTACCCGTAATTACAACATTATCGCCTGTATAAGGTTTACCGTCTGATGTTGAGCCAGTATTTGGATTTTCAGCATTTTGCAATTGAGCTGTTCCATTTACAATGGAACTTGTATTACCATCATACCCTTTTGAAGCTGGCGCGCTTAATCCAAACATGGTCAAACGCTTTGCTAAAATACTTGAAGACACCGCTGATTGTATTTCAAAAGTATAATTTCCAGCATTACCTCCTGTTAAACTTAATCCACTAAAGCCCACACTAGTTGCAGTGGCAACATCTTTTGAATTGTATGTCCCAATGGGTGTTCCTGTAATTGATACAATATCATTCGTGTATGGATTACCATCCAATACACTACCAGTACCTGCCGCTTCGCTCGTAAATAATGCAGGCGTGCCAGAGACAGATGCAACAATTGTAGCATCATATATTTTTGGCGCACTCACCACGAGTCCCGTCATCCTTAGTGTCTTAGGCGTAATGTTTCTTGCTGTTAAAGAAGGTTGATCTAAAATATAATTATCCTTGTCCGTTCCTGTAATTGTAGAAGTGGAAGTAATTGCAATATTATTTCCAGCATTCTTAGAAGCAAAAAATCCTGAAGTAGCTAATTGTATATTATCATTGATATATGGAGTTTTATCGCTGCTTGTACCGGCGCCAGGTGCTATTGCCGTAATAAATCCACCCCCTGAAACATTCGCGGCAGTAGTTCCATCATAAATTTTATCTGCAGTAATTACACCAATTGCATTAATATGTTTTGCAATAATACTTGCAGTCACATTTAAGGTTTGATCTAAAGTATAATTAGGTGCAGCTGGTCCTGATAAAGTACTTGTTGATGTGATTACTAAATTAGACCCTACATTTTTTGAAGAGAATTTTGCAAATCTATTTAAAGTTACATTTGGTAAATCTGCAAGTATAAGACCCGACAGCGATCCTCCACTCAAATTTGCAACATCAGTAGCATCATATGTTTTATCCTGCACCGTTGCCCCTGAAATACTAATTGTTTTTTGAGTAATGGTTAAAGTACCCGCTACAAAACTAATATTGTAATTAGAAGAAGTTAATCCACCAGGAATAATCGTATAACTCCCTGCGTTAATTTTATTTTGTGCAGTACCCCCATAAGTCAAAGTACCTGCTAAAACAGATGCAGTTTCTCCATTCACAAAACCAGGACCAACACCAGTAACCGGATCGGTATAGGTAACACCATTTCCTCCCGAATACACAATGCGATCATATTGTTTTTGATAATCATTGGCTTTTATCACTAATCCTTTTTGGGTGATTGTAACGGTTGCACTTGCTCTACTTATATTTACACAACCCGTTGTATTATTTTTAGCTTGAGCCCATTTTGTAATGGTTCCAACATTCGTTATGAAAGGTACTGGAGTAACGGCTGCCCCGCCCGAAGATGCATTATACCATTCTACAATATCTGTCCCAACGGGTGCAGCTGCAGGATTTGCAATTACTTGATGTGCCAAGCCATCGTACACTACATTAACCGGAGTAACAATTGGTTGTAAAGGATTTGCATATACAGTGACATTATAAGGAGCACTTCTATTTGAATAACATCCTAATTGATCCAAAAGGGTATAAGTAATATCTCCATTCCCTGCCGAGACTCCTGACAAACTTACTGTTGAAGTATTAGTTGTAGTTGAACCGCTTGCTATAGTTGGATAAGTCCAATTATAGGTATAGGGTGAAGCACCTGCATTATCACCTACAGCATTTAATTGTAAAGATGCTCCAACACATAAAGTGTTGGCCGCGCTAGTTATGCTCCCTACGTTTGGAATAATATTTACCGTCAAGCTCGTTGATGTTTGCACTGCACTAACGCAACCAGTTGTTTTATTGGTAATGCTTAAACTATAGGTGCCAGCTTTACTACTTGTAAATGTAGACACATTTCCAGGTGCCGCAGCACCAACTGGAACAGCCCATGCATAATTATAATCAGTTAGCAATCCGACAACTGGTACTGATGAAAAAGTTGCACTTCCATTACTACAAATAATTTGATCATTGGGTTGAAGTCCAGAATTTTCATTTACTACTATTGCACTTAACGGTAATGGATTTACCGTAAATGTAATTTTGAATGGATCCCCTGATTGTGGATTTGCAAAAGGAGTAACCACATATGTTACCACTATTGGATAATTTGTAATGTTATTTACTATCCCACTAATACTCGGTGCAGCTGTCCCCGTAGCCGTTCCTGTTATTCCCGCTATTATAGGCGCATTCCAACTATAGCTTGTCCCACTTGGAACAACATCTCCATTAGCTCCATCGGAAAGTGTAACTATGAAACTTTGTCCACTACAAATAGGTGCAAGTGTTTTATCCCCAATGATTGGCTTTGGATAAACCCTTACTGTATATGTAAAAGAATTTCCAGTACAATTTAAATAAGTTGGCGTTATGGTATATAGTGCGTCTAAAAAATTACCTGTAGGATTGGTTAATGTTCCAGTTAATGAAGTGGGGGTTGGAACTCCTGAAGCTGCACCACCTGTTAATCCAGTTTGTTGAGTAGGAATAGCCCAAGTAAAAGTTGTGCCGGCCGGTACAATACTTCCTGTTATTGGGAAATTAAATGTAGAACCACTTCCTGTTTGTGTAGGCCCTAAATCAGAAATGATAGGAACTGGATTCACTGTTACACTCACATTAAACGTTGGTCCATTACATGTGCCAGCTGTTGGAGTAACCACATATGTAATATTTGAAATTGGCGAATTGGTAGTATTGGATAATGTTCCTGAGATAACCGATGCATTACTACCAGACTGCAATCCATTAATTCCTCCAACACCAGGAGCTGACCATGAATAGGTCGTTCCTGCCGGTACTAAATTAGCCCCTCCATCCGTGATGGCAACAGTAAAAGTTGAATTGCTGCAAATGGTAGCTGATTGAGCTGCAATTCGCGGGGTGGGATTTACATTTACGGTTTCAGTATATGTCGAACCTGTACATCCTGCATTATAGGTACTTACTAAATAAGTAACACTAAGCATACCATTGGTACTGTTTCTTAATAATCCACTAAAAGTAGTTGGCGAACCTGCTCCTGAACTTGCTTGATTAGTAATGCCAGTTGGAACAGATGGAGTAGCCCATGAATAAGTGATACCGACAGGTACGATATCATGTCCACCTACACCACCATTATTAGTTGGACCATCAGTAAAAGAAGCACCACTACAGCTAGTATAAACTCGATCAGCAATATAAGGTCTAGGTGTTACAGATAATGTTAAATTAAATGGAACACTTGAACATGCTCCTTTTGTAGCGGTAATAGTATAAGTTGCGGCAATAACTGAATTTATATTATTAGTTAAAAGTGTATTTACATTAGGCGGGGTGGTTGTTGCAGCCGCAGCCATCCCTGTCAAATCTCCAACATTAGGTGCATTCGAAGATGGCATACCCCAATTAAAAGTAGTTCCACTTGGAACAAATCCACTAGGTACAACTGTGTATTGTATTCCACTACAAACTGCATCTGAAAAACTAGCAATCATTGGAGTTGGGTTCACAGTAACTGGTTTTGCATCTTGATTTTTACAACCCGTTACAGGATCTGTAACTGTATATTTTATTAAAGCATTTCCTTGGCTTACACCATGCACAATCCCTGAAGCAGACCCAACTGATGCAATACCTGTATTACTTGAAGTCCAAACACCATTTGAAGTTGAATTCGCATAAGTTATATCTGAGTTTTGGCAAACTGTTGTAGTCCCCGCTGTAATGGTAGTAATAGAAGGAAGTTGATTAACTGTAATACTTATTACTGTTGGATCAATCGTATTGGGTGTTGACCCAACTGAAGTATTGGTTGTATAATAGACCCTAAATTGAGTACTTGCTACAAGTGTAATAGATTGCGAAACTTCGGTACCAGCACTAACATCAGAGGAAAGATTAGTATAATCAGTCCAAGCCCCCCCATTCTCTGAATATTGAAAAACATACCTAATATTTTGCAATGGAGTCATATACAATGTGAAGGGCTCATTTCTACAAATAGTATTATTGGTAGCTGAGGTGTGCATATCAAAAACAACAGTCTGTGCATTTGTAATTTCACAAACAAACAAACTGAATAAAAAGAAGCTAATTATTTTATAGAAATACTTCACTAACTCATCTAAAATTTTAGGGCCTCTAGAATATTCTCTAGAGGCCCTAAAATTACTAAAATTAGTATAAATTCTAAGTTAAAAAAGGAGTTAAGATTTAAGCCACTCCCTCAACAACTGCTTCTTTATGTATTTTTTGCACCAATCCTTGCAAAACCTTGCCAGGACCCACTTCCGTGAAATGAGTAGCGCCATCAGCAACCATATTTTGTACCGTTTGCGTCCATTTTACTGCACCAGTTAGCTGAGCAATTAAATTTTCCTTGATTTGAATAGGGTCTAATACCGCTTTTGCTACCACATTTTGATAAACTGGACAAATAGGGATATTGAAAATTGTAGCATCAATAGCTGCAGCTAATTCAACTTTTGCAGGCTCCATTAAGGGTGAGTGAAATGCTCCACCAACAGGTAAAACCAATGCCCTTTTAGCACCCGCTACTTTCATTTGTTCGCAGGCAATTTCGATACCTTTAAGCGACCCTGAAATAACCAACTGACCAGGACAATTATAATTTGCAGCTACCACTATTTCATTGTTATCTTTTGAAACAGTTGCACAAACTTCTTCCACTTTTTCATCTGCCAAAGCCAAAACTGCAGCCATTGTTGATGGTTGAATTTCACATGCTGCTTGCATTGCTTTTGCACGAATACTCACCAATTTTAAAGCATCTTCGAAACTCAATGTTTTGTTCGCAACCAGTGCACTAAATTCTCCTAAAGAATGTCCTGCAACCATATCAGGCATTACATGTGGCATTGTCAAATAGGCAATGACTGAATGTAAAAAAACTGCAGGTTGAGTTACATTGGTTTGTTTTAATTGCTCATCAGTTCCTTCAAACATGATATCACTAATTCTGAATCCTAATATTTCATTTGCCTTTTCAAACAATGCTTTTGCTTCTTCATTATTTTCATAAAGATTTTTACCCATTCCTGAAAACTGACTTCCCTGACCTGGAAATATATACGCGTGTTTTGACATAGTATTCATTTTTATTGCACCAAAAATACAGTATTAATGATTAAAATAAAAAAGGTGGAGTTTTCACTCCACCTGCACTAAAACTAACCCAAACCCTATGAACTAACTATCTTAATTAAGCTTAAGGACTTAATCTTTTATTTCGATGTATTTTAAAAACTCCATTTTAGTTGCTTCTTCCTGAAATTTTCCTCCAAAAAAACTAGTAATGGTATTTGAACTATCGTCTTTAACCCCACGACTTGAAACACATAAATGTTTTGCATCCATCATAATTGCTACATCCTGTGTTTGCAATACAGTTTGCAAAGCCTTACCTACCTGCATAGTTAAACGCTCTTGCACTTGGGGACGTTTTGAAAAATATTCAACCAATCTATTTAATTTGCTCAACCCTATTACTTTACCACTGCTAATGTAAGCGACATGTGCTTTACCAAAGAAAGGCACAAAGTGATGCTCACAGTTTGTATAAAAATTAATATTCTTTTCAACCAACATTTCATTGTACTGAAATTTATTTTCAAACAATGTCATACTTGGCATATTTGCCGGATTTAATCCTTGGAATAATTCTTTCACATACATTTTAGCAACACGAAGTGGTGTGCCGCGCAAACTATCATCGCGCAAATCCATTCCTAAAATTTCCATGATGGCTCTAAAATGCGGCTCAATAGCTGCAATTTTTTCTTCATCATTTTTTTCAAATGCATCAGCACGCATAGGGGTATCAACCGAGCTTGCTTTATGCTGGTCTCCCATTTCTTCAATCAATAAATTGTCTAATGCCAACTTCTCTTCCTTAAGCGGGGTAGTCGACAAAGTTTCTTTCTGTTTCATACAGACGAATTTTTAAATCAAGTGATTCAGATATCCTTGGTCTAATTAAATTGTAAATCACAATAGCAATATTTTCGGCTGTTGGATTTAAATTTTTAAATACTTCGGTATCTAAGTTTAAATTTTTGTGATCAAACCTTGCCTTCACTTCTTCATCTACAATTTTAGTTAAGTCTTTTGTGTTAATCACAAATCCAGTGATTGGGTCTGGAACTCCATTGACTTGAACTACTAATTCATAGTTGTGACCATGATAATTTGGATTGGAACATGCACCAAAAACTTGCTTGTTTTTTTCATCAGTCCAATCTGCACAAAACAATCTGTGTGCGGCATTAAAATGCTCTTTTCTAAATACCGCTACTTTTTGTTTCATGCTTCCAAATTAAGAGGACAAAGTTACATTATATATAACGTGGAAGTATATGAATTGTTTAATCTTTTAGTAAATTAATTAAACATTTTAACTTTTATGGGCGTTTTTAGCCAAAATATTCAACAAAAATGCGAGGAGTTTCATATAATTTGATGCAATGCAATTGAACATTAGCAGGAATATGTGGTGCCAATTGTTTCCAAATAGCAATAGCCAGGTTCTCAGTACTGCACATTTGACCTTTCATAAAAGGTACATCCATATTCAGATTTTTGTGATCTAATTCATCAATAACAACCTCTTTTATTAGGGTACTCAACTTTTTGACATCAAATAAAAATCCAGTCTCGACGTCTGGCTCTCCTTTTATAGTTACCAGTAACTCATAATTATGTCCATGCCAATTTTCGTTTGCGCATACACCAAAAATTGCTTCATTCTTTTCCTTTGTCCAATTTGGGTTGGCCAATTTATGCGCTGCATTAAAATGCTCTACTCTTGTTAAATACACCATCGGGTTCAAATATATTAGAACACAAAGATATAAATTTGATTGTCAAGAAACCATTTTTTACCCCTCTTTACCGACCTTTACATTATGAGAGTAATCATTACAGCTGCAACACATAGTGAATGGATGCCAAGTTTTCAAAAAATCAACCCAAAATATGTAAGTAATAGTAAAAAATTTTCGGTTGGTTTTCATGAGTCTGGCATTGGTATGCTTGCTTCAAGCGTTTCATTAATGAAAATGTTTACGCAAGAAACGCCCACATTAATAATCCAAGTTGGGATTGCTGGCTGTTTTGACAAAAAAATTCCTTTAGGGAAAGTTTTTGCAGTGAAAGATGATTTTGCAGGGGATATTGGGGTGATGGAAAATAAGGTTTGGAAAGATTTGTTTGACATGAAATTTGACAAACCCAATGATCATCCATATGAAAAAAAGAGTTTACCTAATCCTTGGTTAAATCAATTTAATTTATTGAATTTACCAACTAAAAAAGCAGTAACCGTAAATACCATTAGTACTGAAAAAACTAAAATTGAGTTGTATAAAACGCGATACAAAGCAGTACTTGAAAGTATGGAAGGTGCTAGCTTACATTATATTGGCAGAGATTTAACTGCGCCTTTTATCCAATTACGTGCAGTAAGTAATTATGTTGGAGAAAGAGATAAATCTAAATGGAAAATTCAGGAAGCCATTTTTAACTTAAATGAAACATTAATAAATTATTTAGACGCATTATATAAAACAGCTTAATATGCCTTTGATTGAATTGGGATTTTCCCCATGCCCAAATGACACTTTTATTTTTGATGCTTTAGTCAATCATAAAATTGACACTAAGGGATATGAATTCAAATTGTATTTGGAAGATGTTCAAACCCTTAACGAATGGGCTTTACAGGGCAAGCTGCCAATTTCAAAAATTAGTTATGGGGTTTGGCCTTTAGTTAAAAATAATTATCATTTATTAAATGCTGGCGGTGCACTAGGAAAAGGTGTTGGGCCATTGTTAATATATAAAGAAGACTTATCACTAGTGGAATCGGAAGGGAAACCGAATGCAGAAACCATGACAGTTGCGGTTCCTGGTATAAATACAACTGCTCATTTATTATTTAGTTTGGCTTTCCCGCAGGTAAAAAATAAAAAGTTCTTGGTATTTAATGAAATTGAGGACGCTGTACTTTCCGGAAAAGTTGATGCCGGCGTAATCATTCACGAAAATAGATTTACGTACCAAGAAAAAGGTTTAAATAAATGGCTTGACTTGGGTACTTATTTTGAAGAAACTTTTAATGCCCCTATTCCATTGGGTGGAATTATTGCACGCAAGGATATTCCTTTTGAAGAAGTGCAATTATTAGACAGCTTAATTAAAGAAAGTGTTGAATATGCTTTCAGAAACAGTTATGCTATTTTACCAGAATTTATCAAGTTTCACTCACAAGAAATGTCTGAACAAGTAATGCGTCAACACATTGATTTATATGTGAACGACTTTAGCATTGACATGGGAACAAACGGCAAAAAAGCAATTGATCAATTGGAAAAAGTATGGCTCGATTTAAATGCGCCAAAATAAATATTTTATTTCAATCACGAAGGCTTCAACGCTTTAGCATAAGCTGCTAATACTCTTACTCTCGCTTCTTCATGCACCACTATTGGCTTGGGATAATTTAAGCTTTCAAATTCAGGCACCCACTTACGAATATATTTTAATTCCTTGTCAAATTTTTCCGTTTGCAAACGAGGATTAAACACTCTAAAATAAGGTGCAGCATCACATCCACTTCCACTCGCCCATTGCCAACCTCCATTATTTGCAGCTAAATCAAAATCCAATAATTTCTGCGCAAAATAGGCCTCGCCCCAGCGCCAGTCAATCAATAAGTGTTTAGTTAAAAAGCTTGCCACAATCATGCGCACTCTATTATGCATAAAACCAGTTGTATTTAATTCACGCATGCCTGCATCTACAATCGGATAACCTGTTTGTCCTTGACACCATGCATCAAATTCCTTTTCATTATTGCGCCATTCAATAAAATCATACTGTGCCTTAAATGACTTTCCATTCCCTACTTGTGGGAAATGCCAAAGAATCATATGATAAAAATCGCGCCATATTAATTCATTGAAAAATGTACTATTCAAAGCCTGCGTATCTAATGCCAACTTCCTAACTGATATAGTTCCAAAACGCAAGTGAACACTTAATTGTGTAGTGCCTTTTATTGCCGGGAAATTTCTTTGGTCTGTATATTTTTTCACAAGCCCTTCCTGCCAATCCATTGGAGGAACAATTATATCCGTAATTTCAAAACCCATCGCATTCAAACTAGGAATGGCTATGGGCTTGCTATCCATAAAAAAATCAATTAGTTTAATGGACGGATGAATTTTAGGAATATTATTTGCCCAAACTGTTCTCCATTTATTTGCATAGGGAGTATATATCGTATAAGGCTTTCCGTCATCTTTCAATACTTCATTTTTTTCAAAAATAACTTGATCCTTGTAGCTATGAAATTCAATATTATTTTCACGCAACAAATCACTAATCAATTCATCTCGCTTTATTGCATTTGGCTCATAATCATGGTTAGTATACACTTTAGAAATAACATATTTCTTTAATAGTTTACTAAAAACATCTAATGGATTGCCGTACTCAACATGCAATGATTTTCCTTTTTCAGTTAATTGATTTTGCAAAGTCAAAATGGCACGATGAATAAAATCAACCCTTCTATCATTTTTATCTTCTAACTTATCTAAAATTGTTTTATCAAAAATGAAAATAGGTAGCACTTGATGCCCTTCTAATTTAGCATGGTATAAAGCATGGTATAAACCCACATTGTCTTCTAATCTTAAATCTCTTCTGAACCAAAAAATAGCTACCGTATCCTTTTTCATACTTTGATTACATTTTTAATACTAACGTCATACAACCCCTCATTAACAATATTAACATAAAATAGTTCTTCAAGACCGGGTTTATATTTAATTTAGCTTATGCAGATAGGACAATTTACTCAGGCGCTCGAAAATTGGGCACCCCTTCACTTTCAGGAGGATTACGATAATTGCGGATTATTAGTTGGCAATACAAATACAATTTGTACTGGTGTTTTGTGCTCGCTGGATTGCACCGAAGCAGTCATTGATGAGGCCATTGAAAAAAAATGTAATTTAATTGTGAGCCACCACCCAATTATTTTTAAAGGAATCAAACAATTTGATGAAAATAATTATGTTGCTCGAATAGTAACAAAGGCCATTCAACACAATATCGCCATATATGCCATTCATACCAATTTGGATAATTTACTAAACGGAGTGAATAAAACCTTAGCGGATCGGCTACATTTGGAAAATAGACGCATTTTAGCTCCAAAAGCAGGCCTTAAAGATGAAAATGGGCAAGAAATTGGCTCCGGCTTAATTGGTGAACTTCCCCTTGAAACAGATGAAAACGAATTCTTAAAATGGATTAAAGAAAAATTTAATCTAACAATCATAAAACATACTCCATTAATAGGTAAACCACTGAAAAGCATTGCTTTATGCGGTGGCGCAGGGAGCTTCTTAATTGGCAATGCCAAGACCCAAAAGGCAGATTGTTATATTACCAGTGACCTTAAATACCATGACTTTTTTGAGGCTGATGGTAAGTTATTACTGATAGATATAGGTCATGGGGAGAGCGAACAATGGGTTTCCGACCTAATTGTTGCTTATTTAACAGCTAAATTCCCTACCTTTGCCGTCCTCCATTCATTGGTGTGTACCCAACCAATAACATACTTTAAATAAACTTGAAATATGGCATCAGTCAAAGACTTTTCAGTAGAAGAAAAATTAGTGAATCTTCACAAACTTCAAACCATCGATAGTAGTATTGATCAAATTGAAATTCTACGTGGTGAATTACCAATGGAAGTGAGAGATTTGGAAGATGAGGTTCTAGGTTTAGTGAACAGACAAACTAGAATTGAAGAAGAAATCAATGGTATCACTGAATTCATCGAAATCAAAAAAGAATCGATTAAAGAAAGCGAATCATTGCTCGCTAAATATGAGCAACAAAGCGATAACGTTAAAAACAATCGTGAATTTGAGGCTATCAACAAGGAAATTGAAATGCAAGGTTTAGAAATTAAACTTTGTGAAAAACATATCCGTGACGCGAATGAAGAATTAGCTGAAAAAGTAAAAGCTTTAGAAGCAGCTAAAAAAACAATTGCTGTTAAAGAAGGGGTGTTGAACCACAAAAAAGATGAGTTAGAAAAAATCATCGCTGATACTGAAATTGAAGAAAAAGAATTAAGAGTTAAAAGCGAAGAAGCAAGAAGTCATATTGACGAGCGCTTATTATACAGCTACGACCGTATCAGAACTAGCTACAGAAACGGATTAGCCGTTGTTGTAGTAGAAAGAGATGCTTGTGGTGGTTGTTTCAATGCAATCCCGCCTCAACGTCAAAGTGAAATTCGTTTACACAAAAAAATTATTGTTTGCGAAAACTGTGGTAGAATTTTAGTTGAAGACAAGGAAGCTTAGTTTCAATTGATAAAATAAATTTCTAGAAAGGGTAGCCCAACAGCTACCCTTTCTTTATTTTTACACTGATGTTTAAAAAGATACTTTTAATTGGAGTAATATTATTGTCGGGCATGTCGCTAATTGCCCAGTCAAAACAATATATCTGGAATGATAAGGCTCAGCAAATTTATGAGTCTATAACCTCCTTAAGAATCCCGGAAGCCAGAAAAAATATCTTAATTGAGCGAAAAGCAAATCCAGCTAATTTAGTGAATGAAATGCTAGATAGCTACGCTGATTTTTATGAACTATTTTTAAACGAAGACTTTTCTGAATACCAACAAATAAATCCTCAATTTGAGCATCGTATAAAAATGTTCGAGTCAGGACCAAAAAATACACCCTATTATCAATATGCATTAGGGCTTGAGTATTTACATAAATCAATCATAGCAATTAGGTTTGATAAAACTTGGGAGGGCGCCTGGGATTTTAGAAAGGCCTATTTTATGTTTAAAGAAAATAGAAAAACCTATCCTAATTTTACGCCCAATGATGCGTATTTTGGTGCAATTACAACCGTTGTAGGAACCATTCCAAAGGGATACCAATGGATTGCGAATATTCTTGGATTAAGTGGCAAGATAAGTGAAGGAAATGCCATTGTTTTAAAATATATCAATAGCAAGGACGAGTATAGTAAAAGGTGTAAAAATGAAGCTCTTTTTATTTACCCATACTTACTTATGAATTTTGAAGGGAATTCAAAAAAGGCTTTTAATTTTATTGAATCCTACCCTTATGATTTTAAGAAAAATCAGATGCATGCCTATATGGCTGCCAATTTGTATTTAAATCACCAACAATCCAATAAAGCATTAACAGTCATCCAGCAAGTGGAAAGCAATGCTAATTATCTACCACTCCCCTTTTGGAATTTAGAATTAGGCTATGCTTATTTAAACGAACTTAAATTGGATAAGGCTCAAAAGTATTTGACTGATTTTACACAAACATTTAAGGGGAAATTCTATGTTAAAGATGCCTATGAAAGACTTTCCTGGATAGCCTACTTTCAAGGTGACTTGAAAAAAGCCGAGTCTTATCGAAAAATGGTACTTAGTAATGGGAACCAAGTTACAGATGCAGACAAACACGCATTTCAAAATGCAAAAAAAGGAACATGGCCCAACCCATTATTATTAAAAGCGCGCTTATTTAGTGATGGTGGTTACCAAGTACAAGCATTGAATTTGTTAAATGGGAAATCAAGCAACGATTTTCCAATTGAGGCTGACAAAACAGAATTTGCTTATAGATTAGGAAGAATTTATGACCTAATGGGTCAGGATGAACCTGCAATAAAATATTATTTATCCGCCATTGAAAAAGGCCTGCACCAACCCGAATATTTTGCAGCAAGAGCTGCTTTACAAATAGGCAATATATATGAAAATAAAGGACAATTTTCTAAGGCAATCGAATATTATAATATTTGCATTGACATGAAAGATCATGCTTTTAAAAATTCCCTAGATCAAAAAGCAAAATCAGGGATTCAACGGTGCCTGAAACAATAACATCTAAAATAAAAATGTATATTGCGAAAGCGATGTTAACTAAACTAGAAATACAAAATTATATTTTAATAGACCATTTGGCTATTGACCTGTCTGCTCAGTTATCTGTAATCACCGGTGAAACAGGAGCAGGTAAAAGTATTATCATGGGTGCACTTGGGTTGATATTGGGAGACCGTGCCGATAGCACAGTATGCAGAAACGCTGAAAAGAAATGTTTCATTGAAGGTACTTTTCAGTTATCAAATAAGGAACAGTATGCAGCTTTTTTTGAAGCCAATGAAATTGACTTTTCTGAGGAATTAATTATCAGAAGAGAAATAAGTGCGCAAGGTAAATCAAGAGCATTTATCAATGACACCCCTATCAATTTAAATGAACTAAAGCAACTCACCAGTCAATTAGTTGACCTTCATCAACAATTTGATACCCTTACATTAGGTGATACCGATTTCCAAAGAACGGTAATAGATGCACTCGCAAATTTGCCAAAAGAAGTCAGTATTTACCAACTAGCTTTTCATCAATGGAAGGAAGATGAAAAAAAATTAAACGAACTTATAAATCAGAAAGCAGCATTTGATAAAACTGAAAGCTATAATAAATTTTTACTTGAAGAATTAACAACCTTACATCTTAAAGAAAATGAATTAGAGGAGATTGAAAAAGAATTAAAGTTTTTAGAAAATGCTGTACAAATTAAATCACAGATTGACCAGAGCATACAACAATTAGAACATTCGGACAATCCAATTGTTCAGCAAATAAAACAAATTGGCAATTCCTTAGAATCTATAGTAAAATGGCAACCTAGTTTTGAGGAATTATTAGTTCGCATTAAAGCAGCACAAATTGAATTAGCTGACATTACAAGTGAATTAACAATTTGGCAAGACAAAATTGATTATGACGAAAATAAAATAGTCACTTTTCAAGAAAGGCTTTCACAAGGTTATAGTTTGCAAAAAAAACATAAGGTTAAAAGCACTGCTGAGTTGCTAGAAATTCAGTCTTCACTTGAAAAAGAATTAGAGGCTGTATTAAATTTAGAAGATACCATTGCACATTTAACAAAACAAGTAGCTCAACATTTTGATAAAGTTAAATTATTGGCGACAACACTTACTGAAAAGAGGACTAAGCAAGTTGAGCCACTTATAAAAAATGTCAATCAATTGTTGCATCAGGTAGGTATGCCAAATGCTAAAATTAAAGTAACCATTGAGGCCATCCCTTATAGTTTATATGGACAAGACAAAATTGACATCCTTTTTGATGCGAATAACACCAACAAATTTGAACCCATTCGAAAAGTAGCAAGTGGGGGTGAGTTAAGCAGATTGATGCTTTGTATAAAATCCTTGGTTGCAAAATCGGTAGATTTACCAACCATGATATTTGATGAAATTGATACCGGAATTTCTGGAGAACCTGCAAAACAAGTGGGACTATTACTTCAAAATCTTGGCATCAATCGACAAGTACTTTGCATTACGCATCAACCTCAAATTGCAGCTAAGGGTCATACCCATTTATATGTGTATAAGGAGCAAAAAGGCACTACAACACAAACTCATTTAAGAGCCTTAAACAAGGAAGAGCGCATACAGCATATTGCACGCATGATTGGAGGAGACCCTCCTACTAAATCGGCACTTGATAATGCAAAAGAGTTGATGGCAGTTTAGATTCACTAATTGGGATTTAACTATTTTTATTGGCCTTTCTCAGCTATTATATTTATTTTTACGGCACTAAATAAACCATAACATGGCATACAATTTATTAAAAGGAAAAAGAGGGATTATTACGGGTGCTTTAGATCAAAACTCTATTGCATGGAAAGTTGCAGAAAAAGCACACGAAGAAGGTGCAACATTTGTACTAACGAATGCACCAATTGCAATGCGTATGGGTGAAATAAATGGATTGGCAGAAAAAACAAATTCTAAAATTGTTCCTGCTGACGCAACAAATGTTGAAGAACTAACAAATTTATTTACAGAATCTCAACAAATATTAGGCGGTAAAATTGATTTCGTATTGCACTCAATTGGAATGAGTGTTAATATCAGAAAGAAAATTGCTTACCCTGAATTAAACTATGATTATTACGCAAAGGGCGTAGATGTATCTGCAATGTCATTACATAAAATGTTAAGTGTAGCTTACAATATGGATGCATTGAACGAGGAAGCAAGTGTTGTTGCCTTAACTTACGCAGCTGCACAAAGAACCTATCCGTTTTATACCGACATGGCTGATATCAAAGCATTATTGGAATCTATTGCACGAAGTTTTGGATACCACTACGGATTAAAAAATAGAGTTCGTGTGAATACCGTTTCTCAATCTCCAACTAAAACAACTGCAGGTACTGGTATTAAAGGTTTTGGCGATTTCTTTGATTATGCAAATGCAATAGCACCATTAGGAAATGCAAGTGCTGAGGATTGTGCAAATTATTGTATCACATTATTCTCGGATTTAACTAAAATGGTTACTATGCAAAACTTATTCCATGATGGAGGATATTCTACAACAGGCGTAAGTGATTTAATTATGCAAAAAGCAGGCATTACTGAATAATTTGTCCTTTAAAATAACCGATTTTATAAAATCAACATGCGTAATAAAGAAATCAATACAAAATTAATTGAGTCCATTGGATACCTTGGCTCATTGTTAAGCTGTATCACTTTTGTACCTCAGGTATATCTTACCTGGCAGTCACATAGCGTGAAGGATCTTAGCTTGATAATGATATTGATTGTAAACTTTAGTTGTATTGTTTGGCTTACTTATGCTTATTTAATAAAAAGTAGACCAGTGCTTATTGCCAACACGATTGTTTTGATTTTGAGCCTAATGTTACTTTATTTCAAATTAACTTTCTAAGTATTAAGAAATCTTGATCATAAAAAAGGGCTAACAATATTGTTAGCCCTTTTTTATATAGTCTATACTACTTCATAATAAAGCAATGCTTAATTATGAAATCAGCAAATTCAATGTATTAATCTTAAATATTATTAATACTCATCTTCATTGAACATAAAATCTTCTTGGCTTGGGTAATCAGGCCAAATGTCTTCAATGCTCTCATATATTTCTCCTTCGTCTTCTAACTCCTGCAAGTTTTCTACAACTTCAATTGGAGCACCGCTTCTAATGGAGTAATCAATTAATTCATCTTTGGAAGCTGGCCAAGGAGCTTCTTCTAAATAACTGGCTAATTCTAAAGTCCAAAACATAAGAGTGGTATTTTGTGCAAAAGTAGCCGTATAAACGATATAACCAAATGTGTTTTTTCTACAGGATGTAAACAAATTTTTAAATTTTACTTAAAATGGCCCAGAATTATTAGGTTTGTACCATGAATTCAAGCTCAAAATTGTTAATTGCCAAGGATATCTGGAAAAATTATGGCCCTGTGGAGGTATTAAAGGGGGTTTCTTTGGAGATTGACAAAGGCGAGCTGGTTTCTATAGTTGGCGCTTCGGGAGCTGGGAAATCAACCCTTCTTTACATTGTCAGCAGCCTTGAAAAGGCCGACAAAGGGGAGATTATTTTTGATGGCCAGGCAATTTCCCATTTAAGCAATAAGCAACTTGCTAGTTATCGAAACCATTCCATTGGCTTCGTTTTTCAATTTCACCACTTGTTACCAGAATTCACAGCTTTAGAAAATGTATGCATTCCTGGATGGATTGCAAAAACATCCAAAAAGAAAGTAAATGACAGAGCAATGGAATTACTTGACTTTATGGGCCTTGCCGATAAAGTGTCCAAAAAGCCCCATAGTTTATCTGGCGGTGAGCAACAAAGAGTTGCCGTTGCAAGAGCCTTACTGAATAATCCGACGCTCATTTTTGCAGATGAACCTACAGGTAATTTGGATAGTGAAAATGCGGCCTCTTTACACGACCTATTTATTAGACTGAGAAATGAAATGAATCAAAGTTTCTTAGTGGTTACGCACAATGAATTACTTGCAGATATGAGTAATAGAAAATTACAAATGAAGGACGGTCAATTTGTTTAACGCATATTGAATTTGCCTACACTCTTGGCTTCCAAGGTTGATCAGCTACTCCATTCAAATGTCCAATATATCTTGCCAAAACAAATAAGTAGTCACTCAATCGATTCAAATATTTTATAACCATTGGATCAACAAATAAATCTTCTTCTTGTAAATTCACACACCAACGCTCAGCCCTTCTGCAAACACAGCGTGCAATATGGGCTGTAGAAATAGCTTGATGACCACCTGGCAAAATAAAAGATTTCATAGGCTCTAATAACAAATTCATTGCATCCATTTTTTGCTCTAAGTATGCAATATCTTCTTCCTTTAAATCAGGTATTTTTAAATGGGGTTCTTTGTCCGGATCACATGCTAATGAAGAACCAACAGTGAACAACCTATCTTGTACTTCTTTTAAAATGGTCTTGATTTCATCATTTGTTATTAAATCACTTAATAATCCTACAAATGAATTCAATTCATCTACAGTTCCATAAGATTCAATTCTGATATGACTTTTAGGCACTCTTGTCCCGCCTATCAATGATGTTTTTCCTAAGTCTCCACCTTTTGTATAAATTTTCATAACGCTACTACTTGCTTGCTTGATGCTATTAACAAAACTAACAAAATAAAGTTCAAACAATATAAAAAAAGCCCCCATCAGGAGGCTTCTTATTAACTATTTATATACCAAATAAGTTATTTATGCTTATTGTTTAAAGTATCTGTTTCGATCAATCCATCTCTTAGACGCACTACCCTGTGCGCATACTGAGCAATATCTTCTTCGTGCGTTACCAAAACAACCGTATTTCCAGCTGCTTGAATTTTGCCAAATAATTCCATAACCTCAACCGATGTTTTTGAATCCAAATTCCCTGTTGGTTCATCAGCCAAAAGAATTGATGGATTATTTACCAATGCACGCGCAATAGCAACTCTTTGAATTTGTCCTCCACTTAATTCATTTGATTTATGATGGCTTCTTTCAGCTAATCCAACTTTTTCTAAAGCAATCATCGCACGATCAATTCTATCTTTCTTAGAAATACCTGCATACACTAAAGGCAAGGCAACATTTTCGGCAGCAGATAAACGTGGTAACAAATTAAACTGTTGAAATACGAATCCAATTTCTATATTTCTAATACCCGCCAGTTCGTCGTCTGTCATTTTACTTACATCGTGTCCATTCAAATTGTAAGTTCCACTAGTAGGTGAATCCAAACAACCTAAAATATTCATCAATGTACTTTTTCCACTACCCGATGGTCCCATTAATGCAACATATTCATTACGATTAATATCCAAGTTGATTCCTTTTAAAACAGGAATAGCTTGGTTCGCCATGAAATAACTTTTTTGAATATCCCTTAATTGTATAACCGATGACATACTTAATTATTTATTAATGACTTTAGGTACTTTAAAAAACGCTCCATCCGATTCAGGTGCATTTAATAAAGCAGCATTTCTTGATATAGAACCATTTACTTCATCTGCTCTTAATACATTTACTGCATCCCCCATATGCATCAATGGATCAGTCCCAGTTGTATCTAAAGCATTTAACTGCTCTACAAAAACAACTAGGTCTTGCATATCTGCAACGAGTTTGTCCATTTTTTCGGGAGCCACATTTAACCTTGATAAATGTGCTAAATGGCTTACTAATTTAGTATCTACTTGCATAATACAAATGTAGTTCAATCCCTTTAACCCTCAAGTGCCTTTTGTTAAAAGGTTATTAGGGCCAATTAATGGCAATTTGCAGCAAAATTGACTGAAAATAGAAAGATTTTTTTGAAATTAGTTGCATAACTAACTAATTTTACACAAACGCTTTAATTATGCAACGATCTATAAAAAATGTAGTGGTTTTAGGAAGTGGAGTAATGGGATCAAGAATAGCTTGTCACTTTGCAGGTGTTGGTGTAAAAGTAATGTTGTTAGATAGATTAACTCCTGGCGCTGAAGCATCGAGTGTGAAAAAAGAACGCAATAAATTAGTAGACGATTCTTTAACTGCTTCGGTTAAATCGAACCCCTCTCCGCTTTATAATGCAGGTGCAGTTAAATTAATTACAACTGGAAATTTTACTGATGATATAGCTAACCTAACGCATGCCGATTGGATTATTGAAGTGGTAGTTGAACGCTTAGATATTAAAAAGCAAATTTATGATGAAGTAGAAAAATATAGAAAACCTGGAACACTAGTAAGTTCGAATACTTCAGGTATCCCCATACATTTAATGGCGGAGGGTCGTAGTGATGATTTTCAAAAACATTTTTGTGGCACACACTTTTTTAACCCACCAAGATATTTGCGTTTGTTAGAGGTAATCCCTACTCCAAAAACAGACCCTGCTGTTATTGATTTTTTTATGCATTATGGTGATGTGTTTTTAGGAAAAAACACAGTATTGTGTAAAGATACGCCTGCCTTTATAGCCAATCGTGTAGGTGTTTTTAGCATGATGAGCGTAGTGCATATTATGGAAAAAATGGAATTAACTATTGATGAAATTGAAGCTTTAACTGGACCTATCATGGGTCGACCTAAATCAGCAACATTTCGAACTGCAGATGTTGTTGGATTAGATACTTTAGTGAAAGTTGCAAAAGGCGTTGCAGATAATTGCCCTAATGATGAAGCAAAAAATACTTTTTCATTACCAAGTTGGTTGGAAAAAATGGTTGAACAAAATTGGTTGGGCGATAAAACAGGACAAGGATTTTTTAAGAAAGTAAAAACAGCAACAAGTAAAGAAATATTAACACTTAATTTAAAAACATTACAATACGAGCCTCGCAATAAACCAAAATTAGCATCAATTGCTGCAGCAAAAGGAATTGAAAGTTTACCCGATCGTATTAAGGCTTTGTACACTGGAACGGACAAAGGTGCTGCATTTATTCGCGCATTTCATCATGCATTATTTTCTTACATTAGTTTTAGAATTCCTGAAATAAGTGATGAAATATTCCGAGTTGATGACGCTTTAAAAGCAGGATTTGGATGGGAAATTGGTGCATTTGAAACCTGGGATGCTTTGGGTGTTAGTAATGTGATTGCTGCAATGAAAGCAGAAAATATTGCCATTGCACCTTGGACTGAAACGATGGCTAGCAAAGGTCTTTCATTTTATCAAATAAAAGACGGCAAACGTTATTACTATGATATAAATACTCAAGACTACAAATTAATTCCTGGCACGGAATCCTTTATTATATTATCCGATCACAAAGAAAAAACAATCTGGAAAAACGTAGCATGCAATTTAGTAGATATTGGTGATGGCGTTGCTGGATTTAGCTGGAATACGAAAATGAATAGCATTGGTGGTGAAGTATTGGAAGGACTTAATAAATCCATAGCCATTTCTGAAGAAAAATTCAATGGATTAGTGATTGCTAATGAAGGTAATTTGTTTAGTGCAGGTGCTAATGTGGGAATGATTTTTATGTTAGCTATTGAGCAGGATTATGAGGAATTAGATATGGCTATTAGAACTTTCCAAAACAGTATGATGCGTGTTCGTTATTCATCTATTCCAGTTGGAATTGCACCTCACGGACTTACTTTAGGAGGAGGTTGTGAAATGAATTTACATGCTGATACCATTGCAGCTGCGGCAGAAACCTATATTGGTTTAGTGGAATTAGGAATTGGTGTAATACCAGGCGGTGGTGGTACTAAAGAATTGGTTTTAAGAGCCTCAGATGAAATGCATATTGATGAACCAGATACCATTACTTTAAAAAATAGGTTCTTACAAATTGCAACTGCCAAAGTAGCTACCTCAGCACAAGAAGCAATGGATATGGGCATTTTCAGAAAAGGACAAGACCATATTGTTTTAAACCAATCACGAAGAATTGCAAAAGCAAAGGAACAAGTACTAAACCTATACAATGCTGGTTACACACAAGCACAGCAAAGAACCGATATTAAAGTTTTGGGCAAGTCAGCATTAGGTGCTTTATACGCAGGCATCAATGCCATGTGGAGAGGAGGCTATGCTACTGATCATGATAAGTTAGTTGCACAAAAATTAGCTTATGTAATGTGCGGTGGTGATTTAAGCGAAGCAACTTTAGTTAATGAACAATATTTATTGGACTTAGAAAGAGAAGCATTTTTGAGCCTATGTGGGCAAAAGAAAACCTTAGAAAGAATACAGTCAGTGATTACTTCAGGAAAACCAATTCGTAATTAATATAGCTGAATAACAAGGTTATTCCTTTTAGTAATTATCTATTAGCAATTCAATAAAGCGTTTCAACTGAGACGCTTTATTTTTTTAGTAGCTGTGATAATGCGGCATCAATTGCCGGATATTCAAATTCAAATCCAGCTTGTTGGATTTTATCACTTGAAACATTCGCACTTTTTAATACTTCAACACTCATTTCACCTAACATTATTTTCAAAATAAATACAGGCACTTTGAAGGTAATATGAAAAGGAAATAATTTTGCTGCTACTAATTCTACAATTTGTTTATTGGTTGAAGGGGCTGGCGCTACAGCATTATAGACGCCTTGTACATTTTCATGTGTAGCTGCGAATAAGATCATCTTACATAAATCTTGTTGATGTATCCAACTCATAATTTGTGTACCCGGGCCTAAAATTGTAGCTAACCCAAATTGTGCAGGTTTAATAAATTCAGCTAAAGCACCTCCCCTTTTATTAAATACAATACCAATTCTTAATGTCACTAAACGAATTCCCATTTGAGCAATAGATTCAACACTTTGCTCCCATTGCTGACATGTTGTACTTAAATAAGAATCATCAGGTGCGTCATTTTCTTTAAATCCAAACTGTAAAGATTCAGCTGTATCAGGACCATACCAACCAATTGCAGATGCAGTAATAACGGTTTTTACTTTATGTTCATTTTCACTTAACACTTTAACCAATAAAGCACCTGACCGAACCCTGCTTTGTACAATTTCCTCTTTTCTTTTTTTACTCCATCTTTTAGTTGCTACCGACTCCCCAGCCAAATGCACAATTATATCAGCCATCTTTAATGCTTCTGGATCAATATACTGGCTTTCAATATCCCATTTTGCATAGCTGAGATGCAAACGACTTGACCTTTTTTCCGACCTCGTTAAAACAATAACATCATACCCATTATCAATTAAATAATTGGTTAGCGCCTGCCCTACCATACCCGTTCCGCCTGTGATTAGTACTGTTTGCATAAGGCAAAGATAGCCATTTATAATAACCAAAATAAAAACCCTCGCCTTTTGGGCGAGGCGAGTGATTATAAAAACATCATAAATTTGAAAATAGGATGTTTTTAATAATAACCATAAATAAAAAACCCTCGCCTTTTGAGGCGAGGGTTACAACTAAATCAACTGTACCATAAAAACATCTTTAATCTGGTTTCTTGCCATCCAAGAATGAATTGATAGTAGAAATTTGAGTTTGATTATTATCATCTTGGTCTACCGTATACTTACTATAAAAGTTTTCAACTGACGCTAATGTATTACCAAACAAATCCATATTCCTTCTAACATAAGCAGGCACTTCATCAAATTCGGCGCTTGGATCATTGCCGTTGCCTATGTTGAAAGATAAGTTTCTTAATTTTTGTATACGCTCACGCACTTTTCTTCTTTGTTCTTCAGAATCGTCAAGTGGCATTTCAAAGTTTTTAGATGTAGTAGCTTTTACTTGTCCATTTGTATTTTCAAAATCTTGCTCACGCACAACCAATTGCATGGTAGGCTCTTCTTCTAACACAACTCTAAACGATGATTCAAAATTTTCAGTTGGGACTACTGCTTCAACAATCGGCGCTTCTTGTTCATGAACAGTTTCGTATACCTCCTCTTGTGGTACATTAAACGCATCAGCTTTGACTGCTGCATCGAACGCATCAGCTGTGACTCTTGCATCGAACGCTGTCGCGTTCTCTTCAACTGAATCAACATAAATATTAGTTGGCTTACTTAAAACGAATTCAGTTGTTGCGGAAGTGAAGTTGTAAGTTGGAGTTTCAGGTTGAGTATCCATATCTAAATGAAAAACAACATCCTCTAATAATTCTTCTTCTAATAATTTATCTTCTGAAAATTCTTCCTCGGGAGTTTCAACAAAAACATTTGAAACTAAAGACTCTTCAATCACTAAGCTTGGTGCTAAATTTAAAACTTCAACTGTTTCAGCAGCTTCCACCATTAAATTTGCAAATTCAGCCGCATCTTCAACTGCTACTATATTTTCACTTTCATCGAAAGTGTCGATATTAGTAGCCGCATCAATCGCTTCCAAATTTTCCTCAACATCAAATGAGAAACTAACAGGGGCTTCTTCAGTAAGTGATAAAACAAAATGATCATCCGCCTCGGCTGTTGTTGTGTTTTCGTTTTCTGCAATCACATTTGCTTTTTCTTCTGAAGCCAATGTCATTACTATCTTTTCAGTTGTAGGTATTTCTTCTTTTTTTACATCGTCTTTTTTGAAAGGATCTTTTCCTTCAAAACCAGTTGCGATTAAAGTGATTCCAATTTTTTCTCCTAATGTATCATCATAGCCACTTCCCATAATCACATCACTATGCTCGCCTGTGCGCTCACGTAAAATATTACTGATGGTTTCCAACTCATCCATACTACATTCGAAATCGCCTTCGGCACTATTGATATTTAATAAAATCCATTTTGCTCCTTTAATATCATTATCATTTAACAAAGGAGAATTCAAAGCTTCTTCAATTGCTCTTTGTGCTCTATTTTCTCCTTCCACTTCGGCCTTGCCTAAAATAGCTACACCACCATTTTTCATTACTGTGCAAACGTCAGCAAAATCTACAATAATATGTCCACGGCTGTTAATTACATCCGTAATGCATTTTGCTGCAGTAGCCAATACATTATCCGCTTTCGTGAAAGCTTCTTTCATTTTTAAATTGCCATATTGTACGCGCAATTTATCATTAGAAATAACCAATAAAGTATCTACTAATGGCTTTAATTGGTTAATTCCATCTTCGGCTTGTTTTTGACGACGAGGTCCTTCAAATCCAAATGGAGTGGTTACAATTCCAACCGTTAAAATGCCTAAGTCTTTACAGATTTTTGCAATGATAGGCGCACCTCCTGTACCTGTACCACCGCCCATTCCGACAGTAATAAAAGCCATTTTAGTATTCACCTCTAATATTTTTTTAATCTCTTCTAAAGATTCTTCTGTCGCTAATTTTCCTACGGAAGGATCAGCTCCAGCTCCTAAACCTTGTGTCAAATGTGGTCCTAATTGAATTTTATTAGGCACCGGGCTTTGTTCAATGGCTTTAGAATCTGTATTACATATGATAAAATCTACTCCTTCGATATCTTGATGAAACATGAAATTCACGGCATTGCTACCGCCACCGCCAACGCCTAAGACCTTGATGATGGATGATTTTTGCTTGGGCAAGTCAAATTGAATCATTCTTTTGTTTTTTAAATGGGTTAGTTAGTTGAAACTTAGTTGGTTAGTATGCTCGAAATTAATCTATTTACAAATTTTTAGGTAGAAATTTTATACCCACAAAATGTGTATAATTATTTCAATAATGGGTCTTCATCTTCGCTAAAAATTTCGATCAAATTTGTTTTAAATCTATCCCAGAATTTCTCCTTTCTTTTTTTGATTAATTCAGGATCTATTACAGTATTTTGGTCCTCACCTACCATGGCAATTTCTACTGCCGGGTCCATTTCTTCTGCCTCCATTTCAACTGTCAATTCTTTTGGAACTTCCACTTTCTTGAAGTTATTTTCGAATACCTTATAGTTTTGTTCATAATCATTATACCCTTTCAAGATTAAACCGATACATGTTGAATACATTGGCTTCTTTAATTCATCAATATGATTAGGAGCTAAATGCTCATTTGGTAAGCCTACTCTAGCATTTAAGCCAGTTGTATACTCAGTCAATTGAATTAAATGCTTTAATTGTGAACCACCCCCTGTTAAAATGATTCCTCCGTTTAACAATCTGCTATCTAAATCCAATTGCTTTAAGTGGTAAGTAACAAAATCTAATATCTCACTCATTCTAGCCTGAATAATTCCAGCTAAACTTTTTACACTGATTTCTTTTGCAGGCATTCCTTTAAGTCCTGGAATAGTAACATAGGCATTTGCATTTGCTTCATTTGCTAATGCGCTACCAAACTGAACTTTCATCGCTTCAGCCTGACTTTTCAATACGCCTAATCCCATACGAATGTCATGCGTAATATTTTCGCCGCCAAAAGGTATAACAGCAGTATGCTTTAAAATTCCATCATAAAATACAGCAAGGTCACTTGTACCACCACCAATATCCAAAATAGCAACACCGGCTTCTAAATCCACATCACTCATAACCGCACTTGCCGAAGCCAAAGGTTGCAATACCAAGTCCTTTGTTTTTAAACCGCTTCTTTCAACCGAACGATTAATGTTACGAATTGCATTTCTATCTCCCGTTAATATCAAAAAGTTTGCACCAACCTTTACACCATTTACGCCAATTGGCTCTTTAATATTAGCATTATTGTCAACATGAAACTCTTGTGGAATGACATCAATAATTTGATCCCCAGCAGGAATAAAAGTCTTTTTTTGGTTGTTGATCAATTGCTCAATTTCCCAAGCTTGAATTTCATTTTCTGCATCTTGTCTTACCATATCACCACGCGTTTGCAAACTTTTGATATGGTGACCAGCGATACCTACATAAACTTCCTTAATGTCTAAACTTGGATTGCTTTTTTGGCAATTTTCCAAAGCTTGTTGAATTGCTTTGATCGTTTGGTCAATATTCAAAACTTGGCCATGTTGAACACCATTACTGTTGGCGCGTCCAAATCCTAAGATTTCTAATTTACCAAATTCGTTTTTACGTCCTGCGATTGCAGCAATTTTGGTAGTACCAATGTCTAAACCTACGATTATAGGGGAATCATTCTGACTCATTTTTATAGTTGTTTAGTTGTTTAGTTGTTGTTGGAAGTGGTCGACTTTGGCATTAATGCCTTTGCAGACTTCTTCTCCTGATTTAACGATTTATTATTCGATTTATTGTTTAATTTTTTAATGTTTTCTTTACTATTTACTTTAACCACTTTTTTAGTTGGCACTTTAGTAGTTGAAGTAGCTTTATTCTTAAGAATTGGCTTGACATTAGATGCAGAAATTGGAGCAGGAACCTTTTTCACTATTGACTTTGCAGGCGTATCTACTTTAGAGACAACATCTTCAATTGGCATTATTTTTTTGACAATTGAATCAGAAGTTATACTTGAATCCGAAACAGCATGCAATTGAATTACTGGCATAGCACCTGGTGCATACTTAATGGGCTCAATTCCTTTTTTTAATGCAACCACTTGATGGTCAAATCTTAAATCCAACACATGGTATGCATTGATGCCCGAAGACACCCACACTTTTTTATAAAAAGTATACAACCTATTAAGTTTGTCTTGTAAATTATCGACAGAACCAAATAAAACAGTGTGATCCCCTAATGTTGGCACCATTTCGAAATCACCATTGGGCGCAATATTCACTTGTGCAATTTGCGCTAGATAAAAACTATCCTGTTGAATTGTTTTTGAAAATGTTAAAATATCATTTAATAATAAGCTATCCGGATTTGCTAATTTTTCTTGATCCGAAGGGAAGCCTGTAAAAACAGGTAAACGCATTACTGAAAGCTGTCTTAATGGCAATCTTTGACCGGTTTTATCAATATAGAAAGAATTGCCTGATGCAGTAAATATTCTTGCTACGGGCAATCTTTGCTCAATTTTCACCTGCAATTGTTGTTGATTATCTATAAAAATATTAGCGCGCTCAACCCATTTAGTAGCACCCAAAGCTCCTTCTAATTGTGTTAGATTAATGTTTCCTATTGGTGTACCAACACTTACACCTTGTTCATTTATAAAGCGAAGTATCTCTTTTTCATCCATAAATAAAAAGCCACTCGTATTACCCGTTAATTCAATTTGAATAGCAGTACACTTTTTTACTGTTTTTGCTTTCCAAGCAAAAACAAATAATACAACTAACCCAATAGCTGCAATTGACCACAAAATCCTTATTAATATATATTTCCAGCGCTTCATTATAATTGGGTAAATATTTCTTGAATTTTAGTTATACAAACATCAATGTCTCCAGCGCCAGCCATAACAATAAGTTTATCATTTGTTGTCGCTGCCCATTGCATTAATTCGTCCTTACTCATAACCTTTTTTGCTTTCAATTTCATTCCTTCCAAAAGCATTTCACTACTCACACCTTCAATTGGCAATTCTCTTGCTGGATAAATTGGAAGTAAAATAACTTCGTCCGCCTTATCCATCACTTCCATAAAACCAGTTGCCTGATCCTGAGTACGACTATATAAATGAGGCTGAAAAACAAGAACCATTTTTTCGTTAGGATACAAACTTCTCACGCCACCAATTAGTGCATTTAATTCTTCGGGATGATGTGCATAGTCGTCTATCAATACTTTATTATCCCTTTTTACTTTGTATTCAAAACGACGCTTTACTCCATTAAATGCGGCTACCGCATCCTTAATTTTAATTTCTTCAATACCAAGTGTAAGTGCAATAGCAATTGCTGCTGTTGCATTTTCAACATTATGCAACCCACCCATATTTAATACCACATCATGCATCACACCATCAGGATGAACAATATCAAAAATATATGAACCATCTACCACTTTTAAATTACTCGTATGAAAAGATGCATTATCCTTATTGTATCCATAGCTGAATACCTTTTTATTACTTGTATCTACCAAAAATTCAGTTCCAAATTTCTGAATGAGGGTTCCTCCATTTTTAATTTTATCCGTAAACTGTCCAAATGCCTTTAATACCTCTTCAGGTGTTCCATAAATATCTAAGTGGTCAGGATCTACCGCTGTAACAACGGCAATATTCGGCGCAAGCTTTAAAAAACTTCTATCATATTCGTCCGCCTCTACGACTACTACGTTTTTTTCATGACTCCAAAAATTAGTGCCATAATTAGATGCAATTCCACCCAAAAAAGCATTACATCCATATCCAGTATGACGTAAAATATGAGCAGTCATTGAAGTTGTAGTTGTTTTTCCATGCGTACCCGCAATAGCAATTGTAAATGCATTTTCTGTAATCCAATTCAATACATCACTTCTCTTAACTACATTATATCCATTATCCTTGCAATAATTCAATTCATGATGCGAAGCCGGTATTGCAGGTGTATAAACAACCACCGTAGCCGTCTTATCAATTTGGTTTACATCATCTTCAAAATGTATTTTAATTCCTTCCTTTTCCAAATCATCCGTTAAGGTAGTTGGCGTTTTATCATACCCTGACACAACAACCCCTTGGGTATTAAAATACCTTGCCAATGCACTCATACCAATGCCTCCAATGCCAATAAAATAGATGTTCTTGATATTAGTTAATGGATTCATACTATTTGATATTTGTAATTTCTATTTTATTAATGATTGCTTTTGCTATTACTTCATCGGCATCGATTCGAGCAAAAGATTTAATTTTTGCTTGCATTGTATGACACAAGGTTTCGTCTTTTACCAGTTTACTTATTGCTAAGAATAATTTTTCATCTACTTCATTATCAGCCACCATTAATGCGGCACTTTCATTTACCAAAGACATTGCATTAAATGTTTGATGATCCTCTGCCGCATGAGGATACGGAACAAATACACAAGGCTTTTCAGTAATGCAAATTTCTGCAACTGCCATAGCGCCAGATCGACTAATAACAAAATCAGCTGCATTGTATGCTGCACCCATGTCATCTATAAATGAATTGACATAAACATTTGAAAAGCCTGACGCAGCATCTACAAAATCACTTGCGTTTGGCTTTCCAGTTTGCCAAATTAATTGGACATCTAATTCAACAAATTTTGCTAGGTTTTCTTTGATCGCTTTATTGATTGAAGACGCACCTAGGCTTCCTCCAATAATTAACAAAGTTTTTCTAGCAGGTAACAAACCAAATTTCAATAAGGAAGCCGTTTTTGTGTTTAAACCATCAATAATATTTTTTCGAACAGGATTTCCTGTAACCATAATTTTATGTGCAGGGAAGAATTTTTCCATTCCCTTTGTTCCCGTAAAAACCATTGTTGCATTTTGACCAAGTAAAATGTTTGATTTTCCAGCAAAAGCATTTGACTCATGGATAAAAGTGGGAATATTTTTAGTCTGCGCAAATTTCAAAACAGGAAAACTTGAATAACCTCCTACGCCAAATACAGCATCCGGTTTAAATTGTTTAAAAATATTTCTTACCTGAAAAAAACTTTCAATAAGCTTATATGGAAGACTCCAATTTTTAAATATATTCGATCTGTTTAATCCTGCAATATTTAAACCAATAATTTCATAGCCAGCTTGTGGCACTTTTTCCATTTCCATTTTACCTTTGGCACCTACAAATAATATTGCTGCATTCGGTTCTAATTTTACAATAGCCTGCGCTACCGCAATTGCCGGGAAAATATGTCCTCCCGTACCACCACCAGCAATGATTATGCGAATTGGATTAGGCATTCGTAGCAATTGGATTATTTTGAGATTCAACTATTTCTTCTTCAGGAACTTCAATTTCAGTTTCTACTGGCGCATTACCCTCTAATTGCTCCACATTTCTTGCAACACTTAATATTAGACCAATAGAACAACAAGTAAATATAAATGAACTACCTCCCATGCTAACTAATGGTAAAGTCACCCCTGTCACTGGAACAATATTCACATTGACAGCCATATTTGCAATAGCTTGAATAATTAAAGTGAAACTTAATCCCAAAGCAAGAAAAGCACCAAACGCATATGGACATCTTCTAAATATTCGAATACATCTGAATAAAAATACCAGGTATACAAACATGATAAATATACCTCCAACAAGTCCATACTCTTCAATAATAATAGAGTATATAAAATCGTTGTATGCTTGTGGCAAAAAATTTCTTTGACGACTATTGCCCGGTCCTAAGCCAAAAAAAATACCGCCATTTGCAATTGCAATTTTTGCTTGCTGAACTTGATAGGGCACTTCCTTTTCATTCGGATACATAAAATCTTGAATCCTACTTACCCAAGTATTAAACCGAACAAATATTTTACCCTTTTCTGCAACTACAGGCTTATCCTCATCTACAGAACTAGTTTTTCCTGTTTTATGAGTAGCCACTGCAACACTAATTAATATCAATACAGGAACCATTGCTACCATAATGGTAAGCCCAATATGTTTAAAACTCACACGTCCAATAAACATTAATAAAAGTGAGGTAGCTCCAGTTAATAAGGCATTAGATAAATTTGCTGGCATGATCAATAAACAAGTTAGGAATACCGGAATAATCACTGGCAAATATCCTTTTTTGAAATCTTTAATAACATCCTGCTTCTTACTCAATGTTCTAGATATAAACATGAACAAAGCCAGTTTTGCCAAGTCACTCGTTTGAAATGTCAAATGTATAATTGGTAATTTAATCCATCTGCTACCATCATTTATTTTTGCACCAAAAAATAAAGTATAAATTAACAATGGAATGGAAATAGCATAAAGGATGGACGCAATTCTTGAAAACATGGTATAATTAATACGATGTAATCCAAAAATAATAACCAAACCAACCATCGTAAAACCAACCTGCTTGAATAAAAACTTACTTGTATTACCGCCCAACGATTTATAAGCTAAAGACCCAGTTGCACTATATACAACCAAAATAGAAACTAGGGACAAAACAATTACTAACCCCCATATATATTTATCCCCTCTAGTTCTTTGATCCAAGTGTTCTCTTACGCCACTGATAGTAGGCATTTGAGAAAATAACTTATCGTTGACTTGATTAAACATTATTATAATTCTTTTACTGCAGCTTTAAATTGACGACCTCTGTCTTCATAATTTTTAAATAAGTCAAAACTTGCACAAGCCGGACTTAATAAAACAACTTCTCCTTTTTCAGCAAGATCAAAAGATGCTGTCACTGCTTTACTTGCGCTTTCCGCTTCAACAATAACAGGAACAATTCCCTTAAAGAAATCCATTATTTTTTTATTATCAGTTCCCATGCAAACAATCGCCTTTACTTTTTCCTTAACCAATTCGGCGATTAATGAGTAATCATTTCCTTTATCAACTCCTCCTAGCACTAGGATAGTTGGCTTTTGCATGCTTTCTAGCGCATACCAAGTACTATTTACATTTGTCGCTTTGCTATCGTTAATAAAATCAACGCCTTTTACAGTTGCTACAAATTCCATTCTATGTTCAAGATTGTGAAAATTACTTACTGCTTCACGAATTTTTTCTTTTCTAATTCCTAAAGTTGTAGCCGCAATACTTGCAGCCATTGTGTTATAGGCATTATGCTTTCCTTTTAAAGCAAAATCATAAATGCTCATAGTTACGCGTTCTTCTTGGATTTTCAACATCATTTGATCGTTTTTGATGTAGCCTCCTTTTTTTAATTCTTGTTTCATAGAGAATGGTAGTGGGTTAGTATTATAAGTTAGTAGTGCTAAGTGTTTTACAATTATTTCATCATCGATACAATAAATGAAACAATCTGTCTCTGTTTGATTTTCTATAATTCTAAATTTGCTTTTTACATAGCGTTCAAATTCATAATTATATCTGTCTAAATGATCTTCAGTAATATTTAATAATATTGCGATATCCGGCTTAAAGTATTTTATGTCATCTAATTGAAAAGAGCTTACTTCAATTACATACAATGATTTTGGGTCTTGCGCAATTTGTCTTGCAAATGAGAACCCAATATTTCCAACCATTGCTGCATCCTGCTCAGCAACTTGACAAATATGAAATAACAAGGATGTGGTTGTTGTCTTTCCATTACTACCCGTAATAGCCGCAATTTTGGATTTCCCTTTGTATCTGTATCCAAATTCAATTTCACTAATCACGGGAATACCTTTTGAACGAATGGCTTTAACCATTTCATTTTTTTCAGGAATACCAGGACTCTTCATTACTTCATCCGCGGCCAAAATTCTTTCTTCACTATGGATGCCTGATTCAAATTCAATTTGATTTTCGACTAATTCTTTTTGAAAATTTGGTTGAATAGCACTTGCATCAGATACGAATACATCATACCCTTGTTGCTTTGCTAATAAAGCAGTACCTATTCCACTTTCCCCCGCTCCTAATATGACTAATTTCTTTGCCATTTTTTATCGAGTTTTAAGCGTTAATATAGATGCTACTACTAGCAAAATGGTAATAATCCAAAAGCGAACTGCAATCTTACTTTCATGAAAACCTTTCTTTTGATAATGATGGTGTAATGGACTCATCAAGAATATACGACGACCTTCCCCATATTTCTTTTTAGTATATTTAAAGTAACTCACTTGTAAAATCACACTTAAATTTTCAATCAAGAACACTCCACAAAAAATAGGTATCAATAATTCTTTACGTACAATAATTGCCAAAGACGCAATAATTCCACCCAAGGCTAAACTTCCTGTATCCCCCATAAACACTTGCGCAGGATAAGCATTGTACCATAAGAACCCAATGCAGCCTCCGACAAACGCACCCACAAAAATGGATAATTCACCAAGATTTGGGATATACATGACATTTAGATAATCTGCAAAAACATAGTTACCACTTACATAAATAAATATGCCCAAAGCAGCACCAATAATAGCACTTACTCCTGCAGCCAATCCGTCTAAACCATCTGTAATATTAGCACCATTTGATACAGCAGTTACGATAAATGTTACAACTAGTATATAAACAATCCAAGTATACTTTTCAGCACCTGGGCCCATCCAGCTTACTAGTTTTGAATAATTAAATTCATGATTCTTTACAAAAGGAATGGTTGTAATGGGTGTCTTTACTTTTACAAACCTTCGCTCTACTCCATTCACATTTCTAACAATTACATTGGTATCTTTCGCAATATGCTCACCCTTTTGCAAGCTCGCTGCAATTGCAGTATTTGGCACAATTTCTCTTTCAACTGTAACTGCATTGCTAAAATAAAGCGTAACTCCGATAATAATTCCTAAACCCACTTGACCAATGATTTTTGAAAGACCGGCCAACCCATCACTGTTTTGTTTTTTATACGCCTCTCCTTTATTTTGCGCTTCTTTACGAGCACGAATTTTAAAATAATCATCTAAGAAACCAATTACCCCCAACCAAACTGTACAAAGTATCATTAATCTGATATATACTTTATCTAAGTTGGCAAATAATAAAGTAGGAATTAATACACTTAATAATATAATGATGCCACCCATTGTTGGTGTACCCTTTTTTTGTTGTTCGCCCGCTAATCCTAATTCACGAACCGTTTCTCCAATTTGTTTTTTTTGTAAAAACAAAATCATTTTTTTACCAAAAACAGTAGCAATAAATAAGGATAGTAAAATTGACATGGCAATTCTTGATGTCAAAAATTGGAATACCCCTAATCCTGGTATACTAAAATGCTTATCTAAAAATGAAAAAAATTGGTATAGCATGGGATTATTTTTCGAATTCTTTAAATAGATTTTGTAATTGCTCTTTATCATCAAAGTGCGTTTTCACACCTTTAACTTCTTGATATTTTTCATGGCCCTTGCCAGCTACTAAAATGATATCCCCAGCTTTAGCAATACTAATTGCTGCCTTTATTGCTTCCTTACGATCTGCAATTTTGATATACTTTCTTTTTGCTGCACTTGTCAATCCCTGTTCCATATCATTTAAAATAGTATCTGGATTCTCTGAACGTGGATTGTCGCTTGTTAAAAAAACCTTAGTACTTAAATCGCATGCAACCTGAGCCATAATTGGTCGCTTTGTTTTATCTCGATCGCCTCCACATCCAACTACAGTAATAACATCTTCATCTCCCTTTCTTAACTTTGCGATGGTCGTTAATACATTTTCTAATGCATCTGGCGTATGTGCGTAATCAACGATTCCAATGATATTTGTACTGCTAATAATATAATCAAATCTACCTTCAGCACCCGTCAATGCACTTAATGTTATCAATACTTTTTCCGACACTTCTCCAAGCTGAACTGCAATGCCATATACAGCTAAAAAATTATATGCATTAAAAGTTCCAATTAATCTACAATGCACTTCTATATCATTCACCAGCATTACTAAACCGGTTAATTGGTTTTCCAATATCTTACCTTTATAATTTGCAGGTGCATGCAAAGCATAAGTCAGTCTTCTTGCTTTTGTATCCAACAACATGTTTGCACCATTTTTATCATCTAAATTGGACAATGCAAATGCAGTAGAAGGCAAATGATCGAAGAATGCTTTTTTTACACTAACATATTCTTCAAATGTTTTGTGATAATCAAGGTGATCATGCGTAATATTAGTAAATGCACCACCCGCAAATTGCAAACCAGTAATTCTATGCTGGTGTATTGCATGACTACTGCATTCCATAAATACATGAGTACAATTTTCTTGTACCATCTTATCCAACAATGCATTCAATTGAATTGCATCTGGTGTAGTATGAGTTGACGGAATAATTTGTTCCCCTATCTGATTTTGAACAGTACTTATTAAACCACATTTATAGCCCAACTCCGAAAACAACTTAAACAACAAAGTTGCTACAGTCGTTTTACCATTGGTTCCTGTTACGCCCACCAATTTAACTTTTGTAGATGCTTCATTATAAAACTGATGCGCCATAATTGCAACCGCCTCTTGCGCATTCTCTACAACTAAATACGTAATGCCATTTACTATATTTTCCGGCAAATGCTCACAAACAATAACCGTCGCTCCTTTTTCAATTGCTATAGTAATAAATTCATGGCCATCCACTTGTACACCACTAATTGCAACAAAAACACCACCTACATTAACTTTTCTTGAATCGATTTGTATATCGTTCACTTGCATTTGAGTAGACCCAACTACTTCCCTAAGTGCAACACCAAACAATATGGATTGTAATGCTTTCATTAGTTTAGTTGAATTTGAATTTGTTGACCTTTAATAATTACTTGACCTTGCGCAACACTTTGTGCAATGACTTTCCCTTTACCTTGACACTTCACTTGCAATCCCTTTTTTTCACAAATCCACAAAGCATCCTGCAATTTCATGCCAATTATATTTGGCATGGTGCTATCAGCAACTAATTGCGGACTAGCTTTAACCTTATTGCCAGCTCCTTGCACCGTAACCCATTCTTTAGTCATTGATGAATCAACAAAAGGAATAGGTACGTTTTTCACTATTGTTTTAAATGCAGCATTCGATAATGAATAATTAAATAGTTGGCTATCCTTTACATGTAAACTAGGCGCCAATTCCATTTTATTTTGAATGTATGTTGAATACAATCTGTCAGCAATCTCTTTCCAAACTGGACCAGCCACTGATGCACCAAAGTGATTAGCCGCATGTGGGTGATTGATGATAATTACAGCAATGGTATATTGAGGATTTTCTGCTGGGAAATAACCTACAAAAGAAGATTGAAAAATTCCTTCCGTATAAAATTTCGTACCATTTGAAACCAACGCTGTCCCTGTCTTACCAGCCACTTTATATAAACTATTGGCAAATAATTTTTTCGCAGTTCCATTGATGCATACCCCTTCCAATGCAGTATGCAATGATTTTATGGTCGAAGGAGATGCAACTGACCAAGGATAAGCCTTTGGCTCAATTGATTTAATCACTCGTCCTTCCTCTTTTATTGCGTTTACTAAATAAGGGCGCATCATAATACCATTATTAGCAATGCTATTATACAAGGTTAATGTTTGAATCGGCGCAATTGCAATATTATAACCAAATCCCATCCATGGAAGTGTGGTAGCCGCCCACAACTTATCACCAGGTCTTGTAATTTGAGGTATGCCTTCACCTTGCAAATCAATACCCGAAGTAGAATCCAATCTTAATTTTGAAAGTTGCTTGTAATAAACCTGCGGATTAGAAACAAAATTATTAACGATTAATTTTGCCATACCTACATTGGAACTTTCTTCAAAGGCATGTAATACTGTTGTTTCATGAGTACCACTTGTTTCAGCATCTTTTACTTGCTTACCACCATAGCTCCATAAACCACCTTCTATATTAATTTTATCCTCTAATTTAACACCATGTTCTAAAGCATTCAATAAAGTAACCAATTTAAAGGTAGATCCTGGCTCAGTAACTCGCGTTGAATAATTTAAATTTTCAAGGTATCTCCCTTCACTAACTTTACCCAAATTGGCGATAGCTTTTATTTTACCTGTCTTTACTTCCATTACCATTGCAACCCCAGTCTGTGCATCATTTGAAACCATCATTTTATTTAATGCCTTTTCGGTAACCTGTTGAATAAACACATCAATGTTGCTTACAATATCTTTTCCTGTTTCAGGTGCCACTTCAAATTCTCCTTCTTGTACTGGAACCGTTACCCCTCCTGCAATGGCGCGCACCAATTGTCTTCCATTTTGACCTGCCAATACAGTATCATAAGCACTTTCTAATCCTACTTTATTTTCATCTCTTGCCAACCCTATTGTTCTGTATCCAATATTTTCATATGGATTTAGTCTCGTGTTTTTTTCAATCGCAATCAATCCACTCTTATACCTTCCTAATTTAAATAAAGGAAATCCTGTAATTTTTAAATATTGATGATAATCGATTTTCTTTTTTAATTCATAATTTCCTTCATTCGCTTCGAAAGCTTTTGTTAACTCTTCCTTATATTGTAATGGAGATTTGTCTTTAAACAAGTATGCAAGCGAATCGCAAACCGTATCAATTTTTTCTCTAAATAATTTACCATTTTTATCGTGTAATGGAGCCACTCTAAAATCAATTAAAATGTCAAATGTTGGCATATTAGTACTTAACATTTGTCCATCTTCACTATAAATAGTTCCACGTTCTGCTGGAATTGAAATGATCCTTTGATGCAAGCTATCACTTAATCCTTTCCAATAAGCTCCTTGAATTTGTTGAATATAAAAAGCTTTCCCAATAATAACAATACAAATAGCCACTACCACTATGTAGCTTAAATAAACCCTCCATAATATGTCGCGTTTTACATCCATTATTTTGAAGCGGTTTGAATGTTATAAACTCTATTTTCTAATGGAATACGAATAGGCATTTCTTTTGCAACACCTAAACCATACGGCTCCATTGCATTTTCAATTTCTAAAGCACGACTACGGCGCATTAAATCGGCCTTAATCGTTTTATATTCATACTGTAATTCTTTGATTTGTTTTTGAGAAGCATTTATTTGTCGAACTGTTTTGTCCGCAAAATGCCCATTCGCTATGTAAAGAATAGCGATGAATGCCAAGAACAAAAAGAAAGGAATGTTCATGACAATCCACTGGTAATTTAGAATGCTTTTAAGTGCATTCTTAGGGGCTTGTTTTTCGGGTACGGACATACGGTTTATAATCTTTCGGCAGCACGCAATTTTGCGCTTCTGCTTCGATTGTTTTCTTTCATCTCTTTTTCAGAAGCCACTACAGGTTTTTTTGTAATGATCTTCCAAATCACTTCTCTAGGGTTGGAGAGAAATGGGTTGGTTTTGTTTTCTTCTTCGGGCGCTACTTTAAAAGCATTCTTTACAATTCTATCTTCAATTGAATGGAATGTAATGATTACCGCACGACCACCTGGCTTTATCACCATTGGCAATTGTGCAAGAAATTCATTTAATACCTCCATCTCCTCGTTTACTACAATTCGAATGGCTTGAAAAACTTGCGCCCAATATTTATTAGGATTTCCTTTTACGACAGGTGCAATTAGTGTTTTAAAATCCTGTACCGTGTTAAGTTTAACGTGCTTGCGATTTTCAACAATATGCTTTGCTAAAGTTTTCGAGTTCGTCACTTCGCCATACTGTTCAAACATTTTGTGCAATGCTGTTTCACTTAAAGTTTCTATTACTTGCGCAGCAGTTTTATCTTGGCGCTGATCCATTCTCATATCAAATGGGCCATCAAACCTAGTTGAAAAACCTCTTGACCCCTCGTCAAACTGATGACTACTAACACCTAAGTCAGCAAGCACTCCGTCTACTTGGTCAATTTTGTGCAATCTTAAAAACCTTTGCAGGTACCTGAAATTTTCTGGAACAAATAAAACACGGTCATCATTTGGTAAATTGTTTTTAGCATCCGCATCTTGATCAAAAGCAATCAATCGACCCTTAGGTCCTAGCTTTGATAAAATGCCTCTACTATGTCCACCTCCACCAAATGTTGCATCCACATAAACACCATTTGGTATTATGTTAAGATATTCCATTGTTTCATGAAATAATACCGGCACATGATAGTCAGATTGAGGAATGTTGGATGTAGGGTTGGTCATCACTTTTCCTTAATCTTTTTTATTAATGCCTGACATTACTTCTTGCGCCAGATTACTAAATTCATCTGCAGAGAAATCCTCAAAGAGCTGTTTATAAGTACTTGCATCCCAGATCTCGAAACGATCTAATGCGGCAGCCAACACAATTTCCTTACCAGGCAAAGCAAACTCTCTTAACGTTGGAGGTAATAATAAACGGCCTGCGCTGTCCATTTCTACCTCAGTTGCTCCACCCAAAAATTGACGTCTAAACTGACGCACCTTAGGATCAAAGTCGTTCAATTGGCTAATCTTGTCTAATATCTTTTGCCAGCTATTAATCGGATAAAGTGTCAAGCACTTTTCAAATCCTCTACTAACAATAAAGCGAGTCTCCCCTTCAGCCAGCTGTTTTTTCAAACTGCCGGGAACTAGGAAACGCCCTTTAGCGTCGATAGTTGATTGATATTCTCCGTGAAAGCCTGTCATTGTGAATAATTAACGTGATTTTTACCACTTGTTCACACAAAATAACACTTTTTACCACTTTTAATGGCAAAATAGACCATTGTAGTTTTCCACAAGAAATGAACCAGCCTAATAATCAATGCCAGCATTGATTTGGCCGATATTTAGCCGATTTTCTATGAATTTAGATGTTAAGAACTGTGGATAACCCCCATTTTTAGGTTTATAACTCGTTAATTAGGCTATAAAACCTGTCGAATGTACCTTTGTCCCATGTTTATTAAACCCAAATTGGCTATTGAGGATTTTGATTATGCACTTCCAGATGGGCAAATCGCCTATTCCCCAGCTCCAAATCGTTCAGGAAGCAAGCTTTTGATTTGGGATCAGGCTATTGTGGCCGAACATACCTACTTGAATATTGCCGACTATATTCCCACAAACGCTACAATGTTGTTTAATAATAGTAAAGTAATTGCAGCAAGAATATTATTTGAAAAAACCAATGCACATGCAGAAAATAAGAATAGTCAGATAGAAATTTTTTGTTTAGAGCCAACTGAAAAATTCACACCCGTTTTATTAGCCATGCAGGCAACAGGTAAAGTTGAATGGGTATGTTTAGTTGGAGGTGCAAAAAAATGGAAGGAAGATGTTTTATTAAAAGAAGTTATTATTAATGAAACTCCTATCATTATTAGCGCAAAAAAAATAAAACAAGAAGCTGGAAAATTTATAATTGAATTTAGTTGGGATAATATAACATTTAATTTTTCTGAAATATTAAATAGCATTGGCAATATTCCACTTCCACCTTATATACAGAGAAAAGCAAACGAAGAAGACAAAGACCGATATCAAACTACTTATGCCATTGAAGAAGGTTCTGTAGCTGCTCCTACTGCAGGATTACATTTTAACATCGAAGTATTTGAAAGTTTACGTCAAAAAAAAATTCAACAACAATATGTAACGCTTCATGTTGGTGCAGGTACTTTTATGCCTGTTAAGTCAGCCACCATTGATGCGCACGAAATGCATGCTGAATTTATTGAAGTGGGAAATACTGTTATTCAACATTTATTAGAAAATATAAATAAAATCAACTCGCCAATTATCGCCGTAGGGACCACAAGTTTACGCACACTTGAGTCAATGTATTGGATGGGAGTGAAAGCATTTTTATATTATCAACTACATAGTACCCATATAGGATTTAACGAATTAAATTTAGGCCAATGGGATGCCTATGAATTACTAGACCAAAATATATCTGTGCAGGATGCATTACAAGCTTTAATAGCATTATTGAGTGCTAACAATTGTGATAAACTAATTACAAAAACGCAGTTAATGATTACTCCTGGTTATACTTTTAAAATTTGTGACGCATTGGTTACAAACTTTCATCAGCCTAAATCAACCCTCTTACTTATTATTGCTGCAATTACTGGCGAAAAATGGCGAGACATTTATGCACATGCTATTGCAAACGAATACCGATTTTTAAGTTATGGCGATGGTTGTTTATTTTGGATTAGGCAACAGGTAAAGTAATAATCATTTTGGTACCCACTCCCTCTTCGCTTTGTACTTTAATTTTGCCCTTGTGAATATCAATTACCCATTTAACATAACTCATTCCAAGGCCAAAACCTTTCACATTATGGATATTGCCAGTATGGGCACGATAGAATTTTTCAAAAATATGCTTTGCTGTATCTGCACTCATACCTATCCCCTTGTCCTCAATAATAATTTGAATTTCAGCTGGCAGGGTTAAAGTAGTTATGGTTAAATCAATAGATTCTTTGGAATACTTAATTGCATTATCAATCAAATTTGAAAATACATGCAACATATATTCTTGATCGGCTTCAATCTCAGATGGATCTGCCTCAAAATTAGTATGAATTTGCGAAGGCTTCGCATCCAATTGTAATTTAAAACTATCCAAAACACCGAATAACATATCGTGAATATCAACGGGTTGCTTATTTAATTTATACTCTTTCTTCTCTAATTGCGCAGCTTGTAAAATAACTTCTACATGCTTATTCATCCGCACATTCTCCTCCTTTATTATCGAACTAAAATAATCAACCGACTTTATATCCCCTTGAACTTTTGGACTTTTTAAGGCATCCACTGCTAAAGAAATGGTAGCTAGCGGGGTCTTTAATTCATGTGTCATATTATTGATAAAGTCGCGCTTAATTTCATTTAATTTTTTCTGCGTGAACAATGACCTTACCGTAATAAAGAACGCAGCCAATACAATTAATACAAATAAAATGGCCCCCATGATAACCCATTGTAAAGAATGCAATAAATACAACTTTACTTTTGGCACTAATATAATGATGGTTTCAAAAGGCCCAACTGGCTCGATAATGTCTTGAGGAATTACCGGAAGCCTCACTTGCAAAGTATTTAACTCGTCCGAATATGCATCCTCAAATTTCGAACTTTTAATTTCAATATTTCCTTTTTTATCCGTTACTGCAAATTCATAGTTTAAATCTGTAATGCCATATTTATTCAACGCTGCTTTGATACTTGTATTTAGTTCATTTTGATTATAAATATCTGCAATGGTTGATTCATCAAAACTATGTATATGATACTCTTCGCCCAAACTTTGGTGTCTTTTTGGAAAGCGAAGTGATAATCCACTATTCATTTTTTTACTTATTTCGCCCGATACAGCAACGGCAGACTGATTCACTTTATCTGATAACTGATTTTTTGAAAGAATCATCAAACCTTGTAACCAGGTAATTTGAATAAACAAAATACCAATAATGGATAATGCAATTAAAGTAAATATGATTGGAAAGGTCTTCTTCATATTGTGTGCAAGTATTCAGATTTAATGAGTCAAGTTAAAATTCGTTATGTGAATATATAAAAAAAATCCCTTGGCTAAACACCAAGGGATTTTTGAAGCTATAATATTTTGTTATTATCAACTACAATACACCTTCTACTAATACAGTTGCTTTATTATTTAGCACTTCCACAAATCCACCTTGAATTGCAAATGTTTCAGCAGCTGCATTTTTATGCAACACTTTCACTTTGCCAACTCCCAAAGCACTAACTAAAGGAGCGTGTTTGTCTAATACCTCAAATAAACCTTCAATGCCAGGTAATTGTACGCCTTGAACATCTCCACTGAATAGTTTTTTCTCGGGTGTTAATATTTCCAATAACATGATTCTGTTTTAAATAAATTAAGCCATCATTTTCTTTCCTTTCTCAATTGCATCTTCCAAAGTACCTACTAAGTTAAATGCAGCTTCAGGATAAGCATCCACTTCTCCGTCCATAATCGCATTGAATCCACGGATAGTATCTTCGATTGAAACGAATACCCCTTTTAAACCTGTGAATTGTTCCGCAACATGGAAAGGTTGAGATAAGAAACGTTGAACACGACGCGCGCGTGATACAACTAATTTATCTTCATCACTCAACTCATCCATACCAAGGATAGCAATGATATCTTGTAACTCTTTATAACGTTGTAAAATCATTTTCACTTTTTGCGCCGTATCATAGTGCTCAGCACCAACAATCGCAGGCGTCAAAATTCTTGAAGTAGAATCTAATGGATCCACCGCAGGATAAATTCCTAAATCGGCAATCTTACGAGATAATACAGTTGTCGCATCCAAGTGAGCGAAAGTTGTCGCCGGCGCTGGATCCGTCAAGTCATCCGCAGGTACATATACCGCTTGTACCGAAGTAATTGAACCGTTTTTAGTTGAGGTAATTCTTTCTTGCATTAATCCCATCTCAGTTGCCAATGTTGGTTGATAACCTACTGCAGATGGCATACGACCTAATAAAGCCGATACCTCAGAACCTGCTTGTGTAAAACGGAAGATATTATCTACGAAAAATAAAATGTCTTTTCCTTTTCCAGTACCATCTCCATCACGGAAATATTCTGCAATGGTCAAACCACTCAAGGCAACACGCGCACGTGCTCCAGGAGGTTCATTCATTTGACCGAATACGAAAGTCGCTTTTGATTCTTTTAATTCCTCTAAGTTTACTTTACTTAAATCCCATCCACCTTCTTCCATGCTATGCTTGAATGCATCACCATATTTCATGATACCTGCTTCAATCATCTCACGTAATAAGTCATTACCCTCACGAGTTCTTTCTCCCACACCAGCAAACACTGATAATCCACCGTGCCCTTTTGCGATATTGTTAATTAACTCTTGAATCAATACTGTTTTACCTACACCCGCACCACCAAACAAACCAATCTTTCCACCTTTTGCATAAGGCTCAATTAAGTCAATAACTTTAATACCTGTAAACAACACTTCAGTTGCAGTACTTAAGTCTTCGAACTTTGGAGGATTCGCGTGAATTGCACGACCATTTGATTTATCTAACTGTGGTAAGCCATCAATTGCATCACCTGTTACATTGAACAAACGACCATTGATACCATCACCAATTGGCATTGAAATTGGTTTACCAAGATCAATCACTTCCATACCTCTTACTAAACCTTCCGTACCATCCATCGCAATAGCACGTACGCTATCTTCTCCTAAATGTTGTTGTACTTCAAGGACTAATTTTTCACCACCTGGACGAGTGATTTCAAGTGCGTTATATATTTCAGGGAGTGCTTTTTGATTTGGAAATTGCACATCCACTACCGCACCAATAACTTGTTTAATTTTACCTGCTGTTGACATAATTTTCGGTTTCGGCTGCAAAGGTATGATTTTGCCGGTTTATTGCAAAAATTGTAGGTATATAAAAGCAGCTAAAATTCCCCCAATGATGGGGCCGACCACCGGAACTAGGGCATATCCCCAATCACTAGGCCCTTTTCCCTTCATTGGAAGCACAAAATGCATGATTCTAGGCCCCAAATCTCTGACCGGATTAATTGCCCAACCAGTTGGACCTCCTAGTCCAAAGCCAATTCCAGCCACCAAAAGAGCTACCGGGAGGGCCGACAAGGCACCCATTTCCACCCCGGCAGGCTTTATAAAGAAAATGCCAAGCAAGAAAACTAAGGTTGCGATAATTTCTACTATCAAATTTTGTTTCCAATTTCTTATAGAGGGTCCCGTAGAAAAACAAGCCAACTGATCGGATGAATTACTCGCTTCATTTAAATGCGGCCTATAAATTACCCATACTATTAATGCACCAATCATTGCACCGAGTAGTTGCGCAAGAAGATAACTTGGAACTAATTCCCATTTAAATTTTCCAGCAGTTGCCATTGCAAGCGTAACAGCCGGATTCAAATGCCCTCCACTGATTCCTGAAGTAATATATACCCCCACGAAAACGGCAATCATCCATCCTAAAACAATTGAAATTAATCCTCCGTTATTTCCTTTTGTTTTAGGTAGTACCACATTAGCAACTACTCCGTTTCCGATAATAATAACAATTGCTGTTCCAAATAATTCGGCAAAAAATGGTGTCATCGTAATTTTATTTTAATGAATAATCGTTTAATAAATAAATTTAAAGAAATGTGCAATTACCAATTATTGGTTGCATTTATTGCACGCGCCCATCCTTTAATATTTTCCGCTCTTTGTTCGATATTTATGTTTGGTGTAAAAATTTTATCTACCTGCCATTTAGTACTTAACTCATCTACATCTTTCCAAAAACCAACCGCCAAACCTGCTAAGTATGCAGCTCCTAAAGCTGTGGTTTCAACCATGGTAGGTCGAACCACTTTTGTGTCCAAAATATCTGATTGAAATTGCATGAGCATATTATTGTGCGTAGCGCCTCCATCAACTCTCAACTCTGCAATAGGAATACCCGCATCTGCCTCCATTGCTTTCAATAAATCATAACTTTGGAAAGCAATACTTTCTAATGCAGCGCGCGCAATATGAGCTGCACTTGTTCCGCGCGTAATGCCAACAATTGTTCCTCTTGCATGTTGATTCCAATATGGCGCACCAAGCCCAGCAAATGCAGGTACTAAGTAAACCCCATCAGTATTGTCAACTTGCTTTGCCAATTCTTCGACATCACTTGACTTTCTAATTAAGTGCAAGCCATCTCTCAACCATTGCACAACTGCTCCACCGATAAAAACGCTCCCTTCCAATGCATAATAAGTATGCCCATTTATTTGCAACGCAATGGTGGTTAATAAATTATTTTTTGAGCTAACTGCTTTTTCACCCGTATGCATTAACATAAAACAACCAGTACCATATGTATTTTTTACCATGCCTGGGGCTGTACACATTTGACCAAATAATGCAGCCTGCTGATCCCCTGCGATTCCCGCAATTGGAATTTCATGATTGGTAAAAAGTTGAGTGGTATGCCCGTATATTTCACTACTGCTCCTAACTGTTGGCATAACCGAAATAGGGATATTTAATAACGCTAATAATTCAGTATCCCATTGTAGGGTGTGAATATTAAATAACATCGTGCGCGATGCATTGGTAGCATCAGTAACATGCACTTTGCCATTGGTTAATTTCCAAACCAACCAAGTATCAATAGTACCAAAACACAATTCTCCTTTTGAAGCTAAGTCACGAGCACCGGCTACATTATCCAAAATCCATCTTATTTTAGATCCTGAAAAATAAGCATCAATCACTAAGCCGGTTTTTTCTTGAATCAAACCCGCTTTGCCTTGTGCTTTTAATGCATCACAATAGTCGGCAGTTCTTCGATCCTGCCATACAATTGCATTGTAAATAGGCAAACCTGTTTTTTTATTCCACAAAACAGTTGTTTCTCGTTGATTGGTAATTCCAATGGCTGCGATATCGGTAAGTGCTAAATTTTGATGGCTAATTGCCTCACTAGCAACTCCAATTTGAGTACTCCAAATTTCCATTGCATCATGTTCTACCCAACCTGGTTGCGGAAAATGTTGTGTGAATTCTTTTTGCGCTAAGCCATGTATTTGACCTGCGTGATCAAATAAAATAGCACGACTACTTGTTGTGCCTTGATCAAGGGATAAAATGTATTTTGACATTACAATCGTTTATTGAATTGTAATATAAAAAAATAAATGCAGAAATCGTATTCTTGAAACTATGTATTTATAAGGCCTAAAGCTACCTACGATTCTTTAACCAATTTTCCGGATCCAAAAACGATCCCTTGTCGTTACTAATCATAAATAACAAGGAGCCTTCGCCTTCAATATTTACTCCGGACCTTCCTAAAAGCGTTCCACCTCTTACTTCTTGACCAACCGAAACATTGATACTACTTAAATGGGTATAGGTTGAAAAATATTTACCATGTTGTACAAATACCGTTAAATCACCATTAATATCACCTGTATATTTTACAACACCATTTGCTATACTTTTTACAGAACTTCCTTTAGGAACGGCAAGTTCTATACCATCACTTTTTCTATTCAATTTTGTTCCAGGTATATTTTCAACTCCAAAATGGACATAAACATTTCCCTTATCCACCGGCCATGGAAGCCCTCCTCTATTATTCTCAATAGAAATTGATGCTTCTCTTCCTTCTTCGGTAGTTTCTAAAGCAGAGTATGGTCGATTACCTGAAGTATTTGTCAATCCACCTTCAACAGCACTCACTTTATTGCCGTTCTTTGTTGCAGTCTTAGACTCTGATTTAGCAGCAGCAGGTGGATTTTCAGTTTTTGTTTTTGTTGCTGCTGATTTTGCTGCCAACGCTGCGGCATCGCTTGCGGCTTTTAATTTAGCCAATCGCTCTTTTTCCTTTTTCTCTGCTTCTAAGGTTTCTCTTCTAATAATGGTAAGTAAAGCAGATTGCATCTTTTTACGTTGTGCTTCTTTTTGCTTTAGCTGTGCAGTAACTTCTTGTTCTTTCCCTTTTAATTGACTTATGATTTTATCTTGTTCTTTCCTATCGTCAACCAATACTTTTAATTGCTCATTTTGTACGCCCAAAGTCTTTAATCTATCCTTTTTATTCGAACCCAATTGCCCAATTTTTTGACTTAAATCTTTTTGAGACATATCAATTGCGCTGGCTTGCGCTTCTCTGTTTTGACGATAGCTTTTTAAATAAGTAACGCGTTTAACAGCATCATTAAAACTATTAGCAGAAAATAGGAAGTTTAAGTACTCATATCCACTTCTACTTTTATAGGCAAACACGATACTTTTTTCATACTTGCTTCTTAAAGTATCTAAATCCTTATTTAATTTTTGAACATCTTGCTGGTTTGCGGCAATAGCGTCATCAATAATTTTCACCTGCTTGGCAATGCTATTTACAAGTGCTTCTCTCTTGGCAATTTTACTTTTTATCACCGCCACCTGCGCTAAAGTGCTTTTTTTATTCTTTTGAATTTGATCCTTAAGCTGATTCAATTCCTCTAATTCTTTTCTTAAAGTTTGTTCTTGCTTTTGCAGCTCTTCTCTGCTAACATTTGTTTGAGCAAATGAACTAATACCGATACCAAATAATATAAAAAATAATATCGCTCCCTTTTTAGTCATAAGTTATTTTGTTTCAAAAATTATCTTCTCTTTCCTGATTTCGGAATGATAAAGTTATATTTTAATGGCTCATTAAATGAATAATCCTTCATCTCCATATGAATCTCTAATCTTGATTGAGAAGCAATCGCGATGTCCCTGTTTGTTGGAAATTGATTTTGCAAAACGGCATTATGATTCGAATAAGTAATGTCACAAGTACGATGTTGATTAATGTCAATGTCATCTAATTTCAAGTGCAATACTTTGACATTGTCTTCACTTAGTGTAATTAAATTTTTAAAGAGTTTGCCTGCCATTCCAACTTGCAATTTGTTGGAATTCATCTTATAGGTTACAATGCTTGCATCTTCCATAAAAATAGGATTACCCACAATTAAATCCTCTATGGTGTTATATGTAAATGGAATTTTTATCACATCTTGTATATAGGACAATGGGCGCAACTCTACTTTTTTCTTTAAAGGATAAAACAGCTTAACACTATCATTCGTTATGATTGCTTTAAGGCCAATCACCCCCATTGCACCTCTCACGGTAATATAAATTGCCTTTCCTTTGTCTATACTAATATTGGCAATAAAGGCATCTGAATTATTTACAGTTTCATAATCCAGTTTCACACGCGAATTCATGGTATTAAAAGCAAGTTTTGTATTGGCAATTTTTTCAACAATTTGCTTTACAATTTCGCCTGAGTCCACTTTGGTTTTTTCTGCTATCACTTGATAACTGGCAGTATCTTTCTTGGTTAATGCATCTTGAATTACTTGCACCTTTCTGGAAGTAGCACAGGATGCAAGTATAATAATCATTGATATAAAAAAGAAGGCCCTTATATTCATTAACGAAAGTTTATTGTTTACCAGTGTGGCCAAAACCTCCATCACCACGTTCAGTGTTATCTAATTGTTGCACCAAATCCCAGCCTGCTTTTTCTACCTTTTGAAATACCATTTGCGCAATTCTATCTCCATCTTGAATAGACTGCACTTCAGTAGATAAATTAATTAATATTACTTTTATTTCCCCTCGATAATCGGCGTCAATGGTGCCTGGTGTATTTAAACAAGTTAACCCCTGTTTAATAGCCAAACCGCTTCTTGGTCTAATTTGAACTTCCAAGTTTTCTGGAATTGAAATAAATAGACCTGTAGGGATCAATACCCGTTCCATTGGCTCTAACTGTATTGGCGCTTCTAAAAATGCCCTAATATCCATCCCTGATGCGCCAGCTGTGGCGTAACTTGGCAATGGATGATGACTATTATTTACAATTTGAACGGTTGCTGACATTAGCAGCAAAAATAGGCAAATCTGCTTAAATAACCCGATGGAATAAACGATTAACTGAATTAACGAACTGTTAATTAAAAGAAGAAGATACTTCCAAAGCGCAATGTATTAGATAGTGGATTTTTTGTCAACCCTCCCCCTGAAGGGACTAAATAACTAATATTGAACTTAGATTGTTGATATTGAAAACTAGTACCTAGTGTAAAATATTGCATGTTACCCAAGCTCTTATTATTATCCATATAATAACCACCCCTTAAATAAAATCGATTGGTATAATTGTATTCAAGTCCAACTGATGCTTTTAAAGATTCCGAAAAAGGCATTCCATATTGAGTAGAGAATGAATTGAAATAACTATTGATTACAGATTGGGTGAAATATTGATTTACTGATTCTGTGCTTGTATTATCTGGACTTGCTGGCACCATTAATCTATTGATATCTACCCCAAATTCAAGCGAATTATCGTAATCAAACTTATTTAAATACCCAAGGCCTAATCCAATATTTGCTGGTATGAAATATTTATTTTTCGTTTCGTTGGAGTAACTTATTTTACCTCCTAAATTGGATAAAAGCAAACCGGCATGAAATCCATTTAAATCTGGATTTTGCTTGTAAAACATGGAAATATCAGCGGCTGCCGTACTTCCCGCTTTATAATTTATGGCAGTTGATCCAAATGAGCCTTGCACCAATTTAGAATAAATATATCTAAGGGTTGCGCCAATACTCAATTTATCATTTAACAATAAACTATACCCAATATCATAACTAAATTCCGAAGGTTTTTGAGAAGGCAAAGTTGTTAATCCAGATTCGTCAGTGAAATCAATATTTCCTAAGCTAAAAAAACGAAGTGAAGAATTGATTGCGCTTTGATCATTTAATTTTTTATAATACCCAGCACTAGCAAGGTACACATCACTCAATCCTAAATCCTTTAACCAAGGTGTATAATTTATTAAAAAACCTTGGCGCTCACTTAAGTAGGGCAATTTAGCGTTATTCCCAAACAAATCATTTGCTTCAGGTGTCATTCCCAATGATAAATTACCCATTCCACCAGAGCGTGCATCGGGTGAAATCATCATAAAAGGCACTGCAGTACTTTGTAGCTTTAATGATGTCGTTTGCGCATTCATATTTTGAATAACAAACATCAAACAAACTAAAACGATGAATTGCTTAAACTTACTCAAGTACTGCATGGGGAAAATTGTTGTTTGATAAAGGTAATAAAAGAACTTTGTTTTCTATAATTTGATGAAAGTATTTGTTACGCTACTGTTAGCCGACTTTGTTTTTATGATAAATCTATAAAAATAGACACCTGGACTCAATCTAGCTCCCGTCGCCGTTTTACCATCCCAATCAAAATAAAACCTATTCTGATTAATAACTTCTAATTTATTTTGAAAAAATAGCAAATTCCCTGCCCAATCATACACTTCAAAAGTTATTTGATCCTCCGCTCCTATTTGATTTATTTCAAAACTAAAGCGAGATTTTTCTACAAAAGGATTCGGATAATTTGTAGCATTTTTTATCATTAAACTATTTGACCTTGGCACTTCAAATATCAATGTATCTGAATTACTATTGCCAAATAGGTCCCAGGCCTTAATAATAATTCGATGTAACCCCTCGGTTAAAATTGGCAAGGCATACTGCACTTTTCCAGTAGTGTAGGTGTCAACATCGGCAATAAAATAATTATTAAGTACAATAGGGACTGGGTCACTATCCATCCAAATTGATAAATCATGTCCTAATGCATTTCCAGATGTCAATATACCCGCACTATCAGATAGTTTAATATATAATGTCGAATTAGGCATTGCCCAACCACCTTGCCTAAACAAAGGGTCATTTAAAAAAGCATCCATTCGGGGTCCGATAGTGTCTAAATTATTAAATGCTGGATTGAGCTTTACAAAGATCGAATCAATCACTAAACTTGCCGCATTATTTGAATCAAGGGACGCTAATTCAATTCTAATTGGATTATATGAATTTGATACCTGAGCTGGTAATATAAAATCAATTTTATAAATACCATTTATGATACTAGCCTTCCCTTTAAATAATATATTTTCCTGCACCGTAATTGGAACAGACATACTAGTTGATATGTTTGCTAATGTATTTTTAGTTTTTGCGGCATCATAAATTATCATTTCCAACTGCCCTGTAAAATTTGATTGAAGTACTCCATTATTCAAAATCGCTCCTTTTAGCGTATTCTGTTTGCCAGACAATAATGTATCATGACCAATAAATAATTTATCATTTATTTTACCTAAAACCATTTCCAAGTTTGGCAAGTTTAATTTTAATGCGGGATCTCCAATCAGGTTAAATTTTAAATCATTTACTCGGTCTCCTCCTTGTCGCCAATCAAGCATTTTTGCATTTTGCAAAGCCTCCCCAATCGTATTATAATTTCCATTGAGATTTTTAACTAATAATTGCTGAATGAATAGGTCATTTATTTGTTTATTACTATTTGCAAATACCAATCTGTTGGCAGCAACTAAGCCAATGATTCCATTTCGGTTTTTCATCAAAGCATCCCATGCAATAGACTGTAACCCCGGCTGGTCATAAGGTGCGAAATTGCAGGATGCAGTTACCATTAGCGGCAATTTATCGGCATTTTTCCATAATTCGAATTGTGCTTGAGTAATAACCGCCTCCTCCGATAATCGTAAATAATTACCATGTCCAGTATAATTTAACAACAAACTTCCATCCACAATGGATTGTTGGATAGTATTAAATGCTAAAGGATATGTATTTCCTGAAGAGGTATTTGTCGATTTGAAAAAATCGAGATAAATTTTATGATGATCCCAATGAGCTTCATTTTTTTGCAAATGATCAATTATGGATTCTGCATCTTGTAAATGCAAATTATAATCCCCATCATCGGCAACCCATGTAATTTTATTTTGCCACAACCCTCCAATATTATTGGTCTGATAATTAATTAACTTATTGATAACGGTATCCGCTTCCTGGGCGGATCTTGCAGGAATTCGCCCCACGCTTAATGACAATTGTTGTAAAGCATTGTAATTATTTACATCCTCATTATTATTTAAAGTAGCAAAGAAATCATCTGTCGAAAAACTCGATAATATGGAAATAGAATTTGTACTCTCATAAGTTGGCAACTCTTGTTCAATATTTATTTTTCGAGTGTTAAAATTTCCAATACCTAATAACAATAAGTATTTCGGAGCATTCAAATTATTTTGAGAGGCAACATTAAAAAGCGATTTTACAAAATTCCGAATTGCAACAGCGCTCACCTGACTGCCAGAAAAATCATTATATAATTCCTTCGCATTTACAAGGATTGATTTTCTTCCAAATTTAGTTTGTTGAAATTCACGATAACGATTGGCTGCATTCAAATATGCGGGTGCATAAACAATTACATAGTCTACACCATCATTATATTGTAATGTATTTTGATTTGCAACTGGTCCCAATAAAATTGGAGTCTCAAATGCATCTAGTCTTACTCCGAAAAAGCTTGAACGATTGTTTAATGATTGATTAAAACTGCCAATTCCATTTGAATCCATTTTCCATTTAATTTCTTGTGGATATTGAACATTGGAAATATTCCAAACAATTGCACTTGCATCCATTTGCTGAATTTTACAATTTGCAAAATTGCCCTGACTCAACCCTTCATCAATACTAAATTCAATGGTACTATCCTGCCAAAATCCAACTTGTTTTTTAGCATGCAATTCAACATAATCTATCCAACCCGTACTGTTTGAATTGGTTGAATTATAGCCAATTTTTAATGTAGATTTATTGGGCCATGTTGATTGCGCATTCACCGAAAAATTATCATTTTTTTCAGATGCAATATCATCATACAACAAGCCCGAAACTGTCGGCAAAATAGCAGTATGAAATATTTGATCATTCAATGAAAAAATAAATTTTCCATTTTCTTGATAAGTAGTAGAAGCTAAATGAAAATAACATTTCAATTCACTTTCAACATTCATTCCCTGCGATGAAAATGAAAACACAAGTTGTGGTTGCTTTCCTATACCCTGTCCCATGGGACTGCCAAACAAGGTTTTACCACTATTTAATAAGGAAATACTATCTTTTTCAAAAAGAAAACGTTGATTAAATATTTCTTTAGCTATCGTATTGTTAGCTTGCTGATTTTGCAATGCAATTCTTTTCCCATTTTGACCTACAGTTAAAAAATAATATACCGTATCTGCACTTGAAAAATTAGTATGCGCTATACGATTGACATTACTGTCATACTTCCAATAAACTGGACCTTGATTGTAAAATAATATATAATCTGATGCATTAATTTGTCCATCTCCACCATCCACCACTTTTATTGCATGCTCTAAAAATCCTTGCTGAGGAAAATTTGGTACTTTGTCCGTCAGGCTAGTCAAATCAAAACCAAATAATTGTAATTGATTAGAAACTATGGGCAATACAAATCCCAAACTGCTTAACTGCGCTCCAGTTAACTTATAAATTCCTTGCTTGCCGGTGCCGATTTTAGCCCATTTTCCATTTGACAAAGGGCTTTTTTGTGCCCTTATTGAACACGAAATTGTTAAAAAAATCATCAAATAGGTTAAAATGAGCCGCTTCATGGCCTAAAATTAGGGTTTTACTAACATAAGATTATGTAAATGGCTTGGCTAAATAAGCAAAAACGGAGTATATTCGCAGCACTATTTTACTAGATTTAGAATAAATTTTTTATATGAATTTTATCAACAGTATTTTATTGTTTTTCGCGGTGCTATTATTAGGCCCTACTATGGTTTCTTCTTTGCAGTCAAAGGATGCGAATTCCGTTCAATTTGCTGCAACGAAAAATGACCCTTACGAAGGCACTATCTTAATTAGAGGAGGCACTTTTGCAATGGGTATGAATACTGAGGAAAGTGAAATGAGACAATGGAATAATACTTTACGTAGAAAAACTGTGAGCTCTTTTCGTATTGATATATATGAAGTTAGCAACAAGAAATATAGAGATTATACGCATTGGTTAGAGAACCTTGCAAAGGATTCTACACAATATAGAGACTTGGCTAAAGAAGCATTACCAGATACCTTGGTTTGGAAAACACCGTTATCTTACAATGAGCCAATGGTATTAGGATATTTTAGAGCAAAGGCATACAATGACTACCCTGTTGTTGGTGTAAGTTGGGAACAAGCCAATAAATATTGTCGTTGGAGAACAGATAGAGCAAATGAGAAAACACTTATCTATTATGGAATCATCAATTCTAAACAAAGATATGTTGGAAAAATAGCAGGCAGAGAAAAGCTATTAGATTCTACTTCAAAAGGCAATGCAAGATTAATTAAATCAGGTGAAGAGTTTATTATGGTACCTGACTTCCGTTTACCTACAGAGGCAGAGTGGGAATATGCGGCAAAAGTATCCAGTTCAAAGAATTATGTTTCTAATTTTAAGAACGCAAAAGCTGGCGCCAACGCTGCACATCCAAATGCTAGCGTAGCACAATCAGATTCTCCATTCCCATGGAGCAGCAATGGAAATGATGCCATTAGATCAACAAAAAAATCTGATCAAGGAATGTATACTGCTAATTTCAAAAATGGGCAGGGAGATTATATGGGCATGATTGGGTATTCAAACGATGGAGCGGGCGTACCAAGTAAAGTATATAGTTTTACGCCTAGCAGAATTGGTATTTACAATTTAAATGGTAATGTTAACGAGTGGGTAGCCGATATCTACAGACCATTAAGCGGAGATGACATGGATGATTTTAATCCATACAGAGGCGATAGCACTTTAGATGGTGATGACGAAACATTAGCGCAATATGAAACGGGTGTAAACACTTTGATTTCAAATAAATCTAGAGTATATAAAGGAGGTAGTTGGAAAGACCGACCTTACTGGTTAAACCCTGGAACTAGAAGATTCTTAGATCAAGATAAATCAAGCAGTACCATTGGATTTAGATGCGTATCCTCTGCATTCGGATTTGACGCTGCTAGTGAAGTAACAGACAAATCTATCCCTTGGTACAAGAGACTATTTAAAAAATAAGCTAATGAAATTACGCATTGGCTCAGGAATTGATTTTCATCAATTAGTAGAAGGAAGAGATTTGTGGATTGGCGGCATTAAAATACCGCACACTAAAGGCGCATTAGGCCACAGTGATGCAGATGTTTTATTACATGCAATTTGTGACGCTTTATTGGGTGCATTAAGTTTAGGAGATATAGGCACTCATTTCCCTGATACCGACAACGCTTATAAAAATATTGACAGTAAAATTTTACTTGCGCGCACATATGATTTAATCACAGCACAAGGGTATCAAATTGTAAATATTGATGCTACCCTTTGTTTAGAAGCTCCGAAAATTAAACCTTATGTTATTGAAATGCAAAACTGCATTGCCAGCATTTTAAAAATTGGAGATAAAGATATTTCAATCAAAGCTACCACAACTGAAACAATGGGCTTCACTGGCCGAGAAGAAGGTTTAGTCGCAATGGCTACCTGTCTATTAAGCGCTATTAATAGTTAATTCATTTCAAGATGATCACGCTTCAATCTATTGCTTATTTATACGAAATTTTTAAGCAACATCCTTCTGTACAAACCGATACAAGAAAATTAAAATCAGGGGATATCTATTTGGCGCTCAAAGGCCCAAATTTTAATGGCAATTTATTTGCCGAAAAGGCATTAGCGTCTGGAGCATCGTATGCAATAGTGGACGAAGCCATTATAGCAGATGACAAATGGAATGATAAAATATTATTAGTTCAAGATGGATTAGCATGTTTACAATCACTCGCAAAACACCATCGTCAGCAATTTAATATTCCTTTTATTGGCATCACTGGTAGCAATGGAAAAACAACTACAAAGGAATTAGTGTACAATGTGCTAGCAAGTCATTTTAATACCTATACAACACAAGGGAATCTTAATAATCATATTGGTGTGCCCCTTACCCTATTAAGTATAAAGCCAGATGCACAAATGGCGGTCATTGAAATGGGTGCTAATCATTTACATGAAATTGAAAGTTACTGCGATTATGCAATGCCCAACTTCGGACTCATCACCAATTGTGGAAAAGCACATTTAGAAGGATTTGGTTCTGAAGAAGGCGTTAAAAAAGGGAAAGGTGAATTATTTGATTATTTAAGAGCACATGATGGCACAGCATTTATCATGAGCGATTATGATTACTTGCAATCCTTAAGCATAGGAATTAACAATATAATTAGCTATGGTACACAGGCTGGAGCACTTCAGGCTACAGCCAATACAGTGAACGGTTTTTTACAAGTTAATTTTAAACAAGGTTTTGAAATTGCTAATATACAAACTCAATTAGTAGGCGAATATAACTTACCAAATATTTTAGCTGCGGTAAGTATTGGTATTTATTTTAAAGTGCCTATTGATAAAATAAAAGCTTCTATAGAAAACTACGCTCCTACCAATAGCAGATCGCAATTATTAAAATGGAATAATAACGATGTTATTTTAGATGCCTATAATGCCAACCCAAGTAGCATGAAATTAGCTATTGAAAATTTTGCAAAATTAAATGCAGCACATAAAATTGTTTGTATTGGTGGCATGAAAGAATTAGGTTCAACAAGCATATCAGAACACCAACAACTCATTACTTTATTAGAACAAACAAAGTGGGAGCAAGTGGTTTTAGTAGGCGGTGATTTTGAACATTGCCAACATGGATATTTATTCTTTCCAACTGCGAATGAAGCAAAAATTTGGCTAAAAGAACAATCTTTTAATAACAGATCCATTTTGATTAAAGGCTCAAGAGGAATTCAAATGGAGCAGGTGTTAGATTTATAATTACCCCTCCTAATAATTTAATACCTTCGCGACATGAGTAAAAATATGATGCTTAGCATGCTTACCAATAAATGTCCTCGTTGTAGAGAAGGTAAATTATTTGTATCAGGTAATGCATATGACTTATCCAATATCACTAAGATGAATGAACATTGCCCAGTTTGTGGGCAACCTACCGAAATTGAAGTGGGTTTTTATGTCGGTACTGGTTATGTTAGTTATGCTTTAACTGTTGCTTATTTTGTCTCAAGCTTTGTTGCTTGGAAAGTATTAATTGGAATGACCTTTGATTTAGATGACAATAGAATTTTGTATTGGCTATTTAGTTCCATTGCATTAGTAATCCTATTGCAACCCATATTTATGCGCCTTTCAAGATCCATTTGGATTGCAATGTTTGTTTCTTATAATAAAGATTGGAAAGAACAACCATTGGAATACAACGAACGTATGGATGAGAAGATGAAAGAGCATTAAGAAGTATTATAAAAAATGCCGCCATCCTCGCCCCCTGCGTTCCCCCCAAAAACACAGATAGTCTTAAATAGCAGCATTTTATAAGTTCAAGAATTTTGTTTCGCTATATAAATGATTCAGTTCTAACTGATCCTTTGCGTCAAAATTTAATTTCATTTTCTTTTTCAAATTCAAATATTGTATCCCAAAGTATTTTTGGAAAATAAAATGAAAATGCAATCTATCTAGCTTTTCGAAAATCTCCATTGCTTTTTTAAATTCCCCATTGCCTTGCAAAGCAATACAATATATTAATTCTAATGTTTCATAATATCCAGTCTCCAGCCAACTTGTGGGATGAGCGTTAAAATTCCTTACTAACTCAATCATTTTAATTGACTCTTTATACAATTTGCATTTATTGAAATAATCAGCCATCATATAATTGAAAAAGGGAAAATTAAATTCATTTGCTAATACATTATTTTGTTTTTCAGCATAATCAAATGCCAATGATATCAAATCATTTTTACCCCCTTTCAAATGAATTAAATAAGTACCAATAAGTCGAGCCTGTAAAAATGGATGCAAGGTGGGCAATCGTTTAATACTTAGACTAAGAGGCAACTTACCTGGCTTCCCTTCCTTTAAAAAATTGGCTAAATACAATAAGCTATCCACAAATACTGCGGCTTCATTATTGTCTTTATTTTTAGCATAGGCCCTTAATGCTCGACGGTATATTTCATTATTGGCATGATCTATAAAAGGGAATCTTTCAAATAAATATTCATGTGCAACTTTTGAGGAAGCTAAAAAGGAAATATTTTCATCCAATTTATTCAAATTCATGTAAAAATATTCGGCAATATTTCGGCATGCATAATGAAAGTTTAAGTCCAGCTCTTTTCTTAATGGAATGGTATATATCAATGATCCGATATTATCCTTTTTGAGTTTTTTTGTCCCGTTAATAAATTCCTCATAATGCCGAGCTCCGCAATATTTTGCTAAAATATTTAAGGTTTTTACTGTGGGCTTTTTTTGCTTGTCAATGAAACCAAAAAATCTTCTTAAGGTTTGAAAAGATATATACTCCCCTGTCTGTTCAAAAATAGCCAATGAAAGCTGCTGGCACTGGTTGCCATATTTAATCGGCATCCCATATACCTGTTCAACTTGAATTTTTAGCTTCTTAGACATTTATAACAAAGTTCAAATAATTTATTTACATAATATTATCTCATAGGATAAATGGACAGAAATGGACAAAGGATGTATTTTGAGATTATATATTTTTATTGGGTAAAAAATAATACAATGAGAACAGAAGAATTAATTAAAGGAATTCAAGAAAATTTTATTGAAAACGAAAGTAGTCAATGGCTGATTTATAGAAAAAAAGCTATTGTAGTTAAAGATAAACCAGAGGACATTTATTTAGTAAATGAAAATTTTGAATTTATCCTTTTAAAAGTATGGTCTTTTATAAATGAAGATGAAAAGTTCATATATATTCTTGCAAAACAAGTAGACGACCCAAAATATACTTATGATGAATCCACCCCATGGCCATCTAAAGTTGAAAAAGTTCGAATTGAAGTTGGACAATTAAATGTAGTCGAAGATGTAAGAAATTCATGCTCAAACATTCAAACATCAATCAACAGAATTTATCAAGATGGGCATAGATTTGAACCGCCAAGATTGGAAACAATTATAACAATCCTAAAAAATAGAAAGTCTTTTCTATAATAGTGAATATCGATCCAAATTGTTTGAACCACTTTTACCAAAGCCTTTAAATACTCTTTGGATAGCCGCCTCACTATGTTCGGCGTCATCCCTAAAACTTGAATTGCCGTCGCTTTGCTCCGGCATCCCAGAGTCGAGCTCTTTAGATAGTCGCCTCACTACGTTCGGCGTCATCCCAAAAACTTTAATTGCCGTCGCTTTGCTCCGTCATCCCAAAGTCGAGCTCTTTTACCAAAGCCTTTCAAAAGCAAACAACGTTTGCTTTTGTCTTTTTTAATGCTCATCCGCTCAATCAAGCAAGCTTGTTTCGCGGCTTCGCATTAAAAAAGCCTGCCACTTTCGTGACAGGCTTTGCAGAGAGGAAGGGATTCGAACCCTCGATACGTTGCCGTATACACACTTTCCAGGCGTGCTCCTTCAACCACTCGGACACCTCTCTATTGGGGTTGCAAATGTAGGATAAAATATGGGTAATTGGACCATACTACAACCCAAACAACCTTTCTGCATTCGTTGTAGTAATTGTAGCAATCTCATGCAGAGGCAATTGTTTGATTTCAGCTAATTTTTTTGCAACTTCAATCATAAAGGCAGGCTCATTTCTTTTTCCTCTATAAGGCACCGGTGGTAAATAAGGGGCATCGGTTTCTAAAAACAAATACTCCATGGGTATATCTTTGATGGCTTCAGCCACTCCTGCATTTTTATAAGTAAGTACACCGCCCAATCCTAGATAAAATCCCATATCAATAATTTGATTAGCCGATTCCTTACTTCCGCTAAAACAATGAAACGCACCACGCAATCCTTTTTTCACAAACGGCTTTACAGCTTCAATGGTTTCACCCATTGCATTTCGGGTATGAATTACGATAGGTGTGTTATAATCAATAGCCCATTGCATTTGTGTTTCAAATGCTTTATGTTGTTGTTCCGTAAAAGTTTTATCCCAATAAAAATCCAATCCTATTTCTCCTATAGCAATAAATTTTCTCTTGCTCAACCATTCCTCAACAATCTTTAATTCCTGCTTATAATTTTCTTTCACATAACATGGATGCAAACCCATCATTGCAATGCATTGCTGAGGATACTTTGCTTCTAAATCCAACATGTCCTTTATACAAGCACTATCAATCCCCGGCATCAGTATTTTTTCTACTCCTGTATTGGATGCATTTTTTAAAACAATATCTATTTCAGGCAGTATTGTTTCGTCGTAAATATGGGAATGTGTGTCTATAAAACGCATAAATCAGGTTTGAGTACACAAAAAAAGGATATTTTTTCCAGCTTACATACTAAAACGTTCTATTTCATCGTTTTAGCAATTGGACGATAGGTCTTATTAGTACAGACTTTATCTTTTTGTTTTTTATAGGGTACGGATTATACAGGCCGAGGTTTCTACCTTGGCCTTTTTTTTACATAGGAAGGGCCTCCATGCGATACCCTAAATTGGAGAAATAAGCCAATACGATTGGCAGAGCAACTGACATTCGATCCCAAGCTTTTTGACTATCATGAAAAACGATAATGGAACCAGGCCTTGTGTTATTAATTACATTTCTTGCACAATCTTCCCCATTTAAATTCAAATCAAAATCTCCACTCAACACATCCCACATAATAATTTGATTTGGACATTCTGGAGCAGCTAATATTCTAGTAATTTGCTTTCGTGTAATCCGACCATAAGGCGGTCTAAATAAATCACTATCAATTAAGTTGGCAGCATCTTTAATATTATCAATATAACTATTGGTATCCGTTTTCCATCCATTTAAATGATCGTAAGTATGATTACCCACACGATGTCCTTGTTGCAAAATTGCTTCATACACATTGGGATGCTTTAAAACATTGTTACCAATACAAAAAAAAGTTGCTTTGGCATTATATTTTGCTAACTCATCTAAAACAAAAGGAGTTGCTTCGGGATGTGGACCATCATCAAAACTGATATAAATTACCTTTTCATTGGAGGGTATTTTCCAAGTGCAATTGGGGTACAAAGCCCTTAGCCAAAAAGGTGTTTTAATCAAATACATAACCAAAGATAAATAGTTCTATTGCCCGTTTGAATATTATCTTTGTGAAAATGTTGTAAAAGTATGGATTCAAAGGTAAGAGTAAGATTTGCACCCTCTCCAACAGGCGGTTTACACCTTGGAGGCGTAAGAACTGTTTTATTTAATTATTTGTTTGCAAAGCACCATAATGGTGAATTTATATTAAGAATTGAGGACACTGACCAAACACGTTTTGTGCCAGGTGCTGAACAATATATACAAGACACTTTAGCTTGGTGTGGACTAACTCCTAACGAGAGTCCTTTGCATGGTGGACCTTATGGCCCTTATCGTCAAAGTGAACGCAAGGCAATTTACAGACAATATGCCGACACTTTAATTGCACAAGGAAATGCATATTATGCTTTTGACACTCCTGAAGAATTGGATGCAAAGCGTAAAGAAATTCCAAATTTTCAATATAGCCGTGTACATAGAATGGAGATGAAAAATTCAGTATCTCTATCACCTGAAGTAGTGGATGAATTATTAAAAAATAACACACCCTATGTCATCCGAATTAAAGTACCGGAAAATGAGGAAGTTAGTTTAGAAGACGTTATTCGAGGACATGTGAGTTTTGATACAAGCATAGTAGATGATAAAGTTTTATTGAAAGCAGATGGCATGCCTACTTACCACTTAGCAGTTGTGGTGGATGATCATTTAATGAAAATCACCCATGCATTTAGAGGAGAAGAATGGTTGCCAAGTGCACCCGTGCATGTATTGCTATGGAAATACTTATTCAGTTTAGATCAAATGCCTAAATGGGCGCATCTACCATTGATATTAAAGCCTGATGGAAATGGAAAATTAAGTAAACGTGATGGTGAAAGATTAGGCTTCCCTGTATTCGCAATGGATTGGACAGATCCAAATACAAATACCACCACCATTGGTTTTAAAGAAAGAGGTTTCCTTCCTGAAGCCTTTGTAAACTTATTAGCAATGTTGGGTTGGAACGACGGAACAGATAAAGAAATTTATACGATTGAGGAATTAATAGCAGGATTTTCTTTAGATAGAGTACATAAAGGAGGAGCCAAATTTGATTACGAAAAAGCAAAATGGTTTAACGCCGAGTGGATTAAGAAAATGGATAATGAAAAATTAGCCGCTTTAGTAAAACCTTATTTTGACGAAGCTAAAATTGAAATTCACGAGCATAGCTATTTAGTAAAAGTAGTTGGATTAGTAAAAGAACGTTGTCATTTATTGCCAGAATTTATTACACAAGCAAGTTTTTATTTTCAAGCACCTACTCAAATTGACACTGCAAGTATTGCTCCAAAATGGGACGCAAAAAAATCATCCTTCTTTAATGAATTGGCAAAACTTTATTCAGGTAAAATGGACGCAGGTATCACAACCGCCTCTGCTACTGAATTAGAAGCTGAATTCAAAGAACTAGTAGCAAAACACGAGTTAAAGCCTGGGGAATTAATGTTGCCATTTAGAATAATGCTTGTTGGTGGTAAATTTGGACCTGGTGTATTTGAAATTGTAGAAGTAATAGAATTAAAAGATACTGTTGCAAGAATTCAACATAGCTTGCAATTATTATCATAACTATTTTGTAACTTAGTTAGGACTAAGGATGCTTAAATAAATCCGAATGAGCGCAGACCACCCCATCAGAGTATTAGTAGCGAAAGTTGGCCTTGATGGCCATGACCGAGGCGCAAAAGTAATTGCAACTGCATTGAGAGATGCCGGTATGGAGGTTATTTACACTGGACTTCGCCAAAGTCCCGAAATGGTTGTTCAGGCAGCATTACAAGAAGATGTAGATGCTATTGGTATTAGTATTTTATCTGGCGCGCACATGACTATTTTCCCAAAAGTTTATCAATTGATGCAAGAAAAAGGACTAAGTAACACATTGCTTACAGGGGGAGGAATTATTCCCGAAGAAGATAATGATGCACTTAGCGCAATGGGTATTGGAACCCTATTTAGTCCGGGTGCAAACACGGCTGATATTGCAGCATATATAAAAAGCTGGGTCGCTGAACATAGGAAATAAGTAGAAAAAATAAAAAGATTCTTCATTTTTAAATTGTTTGAATATGTCTTTCCAAACCCTATTTACTAAGATGGAAGATCACACATTGATCATTACCATCAATCGTCCAGATGTATTAAATGCATTGAACAAACAAGTGATTCAAGATTTAGATGCTGTTATGGACCGCGTCTATAAATTTCCAGAAATAAAAAGTGTTGTCATTACGGGTGCAGGACTAAAAAGTTTTGTGGCTGGTGCTGATATTAAAGAGTTTGATTCCTTGACAAAAGAGGAAGCCATTGCAGTCGCAAAAAGAGGTCAAGCTGTGTTTGCAAAAATAGAGCGCTGCCCTAAACCCATCATCGCTTGTGTGAATGGTTTTGCTTTAGGTGGGGGTTGCGAACTAGCTATGAGTTGTCATTTTGTAATTGCTTCAGAGAGTGCCACATTTGGTCAGCCCGAAGTGAATTTAGGTATCATGGTAGGTTATGGTGGCTCTCAAAGATTAACTCAAAGAGTTGGAAAAGGAAGGGCGATGGAATTAATCATTACAGGTAAAACAATCAATGCAACCCAAGCAATGAACTATGGCTTGGCTAATTATGTAGTACCTCAAACTGAATTATTAGATAAAGCCTTTTCTATATTAAGAGTATGTCATGAAAAATCGCCTATTGCTGTTGGAAATTCTATTAAAGCTATTAATGCTGTATGGGATGAGTCTGTAAATGGTTACGATGTAGAGGCAAATTTATTTGGAGAATGCTTTACTAGTGAAGACTCGAAAGAAGGAATTGCAGCATTTAAAGAAAAAAGAAAGCCACATTTTAAAGGCCACTAATTCGCTAGGTATATTACCTTTGCGCTACTAAATTAATGCAACTATGGAATACAGAATTGAGAAAGACACTATGGGCGAAGTCAAAGTCCCAGCAAATGTTTATTGGGGAGCTCAAACACAAAGAAGTATTGAGAATTTCAAAATAGCGCAGGACATAAATAGAATGCCTAAAGAAATTATTCGCGCATTCGCCTACCTAAAAAAAGCTGCTGCTTTAACCAACTTTGATGCAGGTGTTTTACCAAAAGAAAAATGTGATTTAATAGGTCAAGTTTGTGATGAAATATTAGCTGGCAAATTAGATGATCAATTTCCGTTGGTTGTATGGCAAACAGGTAGCGGTACCCAAAGCAATATGAACATGAACGAAGTAATTGCTTATCGTGCTCATGTAATTAATGGCGGTAGCTTATTAGATCATGATAAAATTATCCATCCAAACGATGATGTGAACAAATCACAATCTTCCAACGATACCTTCCCAACTGCAATGCATATTGCAGCTTATAAAATATTAAAGGAAGTAACGATACCTGGTATTACTACTTTAAAAAATACGTTGGATGCAAAGAGTGCCGAATTCATGCATATTGTAAAAATTGGACGTACCCATTTTATGGATGCTACCCCACTTACCTTAGGTCAAGAAATTAGTGGTTATGCAAGTCAATTAAAGCATGGATTAAAAGCTATAGATCATACATTAGCACACTTAAGTGAATTAGCATTAGGTGGTACTGCAGTTGGAACGGGCATTAATACACCAAAAGGTTATTCAGAAAACGTAGCTAAGCATATTGCGAACCTTACTGGTTTACCATTTATAACAGCTGAAAATAAATTTGAAGCGTTGGCAGCACATGATGCAATTGTTGAATCTCATGGTGCTTTAAAAACGGTAGCAGTAAGTTTAATGAAAATTGCAAATGATGTGCGTATGTTATCTTCTGGACCAAGAAGTGGCATTGGAGAAATTTTTATCCCAGACAACGAGCCCGGATCTTCTATCATGCCTGGTAAAGTAAACCCAACTCAATCTGAAGCATTAACAATGATTGCTGCACAGGTAATGGGCAATGATGTTGCGATTAATGTTGGAGGTTCCATGGGGCATTTTGAATTGAATGTTTTTAAACCAGTTATGATTTATAATTTCTTACACAGTGCAAGATTAATTGGAGACGGTTGTGTAAGTTTCAATGAAAAATGTGCAATTGGGTTAGCTCCTATCGAAGCGAATATCAATAAGCATGTAAACAATAGCTTAATGTTAGTGACTTCTTTAAATAC
>CANCEU010000001.1 GCA_947375185.1 Chitinophagaceae bacterium | reverse complement strand
TTTCAATTTTTCATTTAGGTCAGAAGGACCTGTGAATTCTAGTACCCAGTAGATACCAGTAGTTTTCTTATCGATAGGATAAGCAAGTGATTTTAAACCCCAAGGATTTGAGGCTACAATGTCACCACCATTTTCTTTGATGATGTCTTGGTATTTTTTCTGAGCTGACTTAAAATCGTCTTCAGATAATACCGGTGTAAAAATCACCATTAATTCGTAATTGTTCATTACTTGAATTTTTTGGTTAAATAATTGGTTTTTCCCAGTGGACACTCTTTACCAGAGCGAATCAGCCAAAACTGATTTGGGAGGGCAAAGGTAGTTAATTATTATCGATTAATGGTGGTTTTTAAGGTAAAAATGAGCGCAACTGGAAAATGGTCACTATACCCGCCTCTAACTAAAAATCCGTTGTATGTTCTTTTAGGATATCCTCGGTATTTGCCAGTCATTTCGACCATTTGGCTGTTTTTGTAAATGATTGGTTTACAATAGTTTAGGTCGAAGGCAGTTTCATTGTCTTTAAATGTGGTATGCCCAATATTTTTTACTTCCCAATTTTGGTTTAATAAAATTTGGTCAAAAAGGTTCCATCTATCATTAAATGCGATGCTTCCTATGCCTCTTTTAAATAATTTCATAAAAGGATTAATCATTTTGAGCATTTTTATACTGCGATTATTCGGGTTGTCGTTAAAGTCGCCCATCACTAAGATTTTTGCTTTTGAGTCTTCCTTTTCAATACTGTCCATTATTTTTTTACATATTGTACTTGCCCATTTTCTTTTACTAACTGAGCTAGCACTTCCACCTCTTCGACTTGGCCAATGATTTACTAGCACATAAATCCATTCTTTTTGCAATAGCCCTTTTACCAATAAGATATCCCTAGTTGCATAATTATTAAAATGTTTACCATCGGTCAAAGTGAAAGGCTTGTATTGATATGGTGTAAAGTAAGCAGGATTGTAAATGAGTGCTACATCAACGCCTCGCGGGTCCTTTGAATCAAAGTGAATAAATTTATAATGGTATTTTTTGATACTATTTTCATTTACTAATTGATTTAAAACCAATTTGTTTTCGATTTCGGCTAACCCCAATAAAGCAATGCCATTTGCATTCGCTAGTTTGCCCATATTGTATATTACAGAGGCTAAATTTTTCGATTTAACATCGTATACTTTTTGGGAATACCCTCTTTCGCTAGTTGGCAAAAAATCTTCATCAATTACATTCGCCTGATTAATTGTGTCGTAGAAATTTTCGCAATTATAAAAAGAAATAATAATTGCTTGGCCATTAGCGCGCGCAAAAGTTAAACACAGCGTGATCATTAAAATTGCAATGGTTGTAAAGTTCCATTTTTTCATAATTTTTTAATCAATAATATTTTTAGAAATTGGTTTGTGCCAAGTATTTTCCGAAGCATTTGGTCTTTAGGAATTATGCAATTTGAGGCTTCAATTTTTTACATGAATAAGTGGTTGACCATACTGTTTTTTATTTGGGTTCAAAGCGTTGATTTATATGCTCAAAATACAATTGTGGAATTTAAAGAAGAGCAAAGTAATCAGGTAATAAATGATTGGCAAAATAGATCCGAATGGATGCCTGCAGTTTTAAGTGCAACGCGCATTCCGTTGCATACAATCGTTCAATTTTATGGAAGACATGTTGCTTGGGCCTTAAGAGGAGAAAAAGGTACAGCAATAGTCATAGATGGCATTCATTGGGATTCCCCTTTGAAAAGCTGGCGACTTGCCGACTTGTATAGCGGATTGCAAACGGAGGTTCATGTATCCGAATCAAGAATGAATGGGGCTTTTAGTGAACAAGGTTATGTGGCTAATTCAAATGTTCGTTTTTTAAACACAGTTATAAACGAACGTAAGCGGTCTTTTTCGATGGGATTGAATTTTTCAAATTCTTTTTTTTCAAATACAGTTCACTTGCATTTTAACAATGAATTTAAGTCAAACCAATGGCAATATTCAGTTGGAGGAACTTTTCAGCAATCACCACCTGGTTTGTTGTCAAATGGATTTAATCAATCAAGAGGTATCGTTATTACAGGAGAAAAACAAATATCCAATTTAAGCAATATTGGGCTTTCTTTAATTTGGAATTGGAGTGACCAAGGTAAGTCTGCATCAACCGTAAATGAAGTACTTGCACTCGTGCAAAATCGCAAATACAATCCCACTTGGGGTTGGCTTCATAATCAATTGTATTTCCCGAATACCAAACAATCAAATGCGCCAGTCTTGGTCATTAAATATCAAAAAAAATGGGAGGAGTATAAGACGCTAGAAATTTCAAATTCAGTCATTTTAGGCAAACAATCTCAATCTAATCTTGAATGGACAAAATCGGCTGATCCAAGACCCGATTATTATAGGTATTTGCCTAGCTATATTAAAGATAGCGCAATGCGTTTAGCATTAACAAAATGGGAATATTTACATCCTGAAAATTTACAAATACAATTTGACAAATTGGAACAAGTGAATCGAGGAAGTAAAGATAAAAGGTCATTTTACATAGTTAATCAACAAAATGAAAAACTATTTATGATGCATGGTGCAATTAAATTTTCGAATAGAACAAGTAATAATTTTGGATTCCAATTTGGGGCTAATTATGCGGCAGATCACATTCACTATTATAATTCGATAAAAGATTTACTTGGAGGCAATTATTATTACAATTACAATAGTTGGATTAACGATGATGGGGCTGAATTGAGTTTTCAAAATGATATAATAAATCCAGATAGAAAAATAAAAGCTGGCGAAAACTGGGGGGCCGATTATGCAATGAATTCAATTCAGTTTAAACCTTGGGTTCAATTTGAAAAAGAATGGCCCGTAGTGACTTCAATGCTCGCAATTGGATATGGTATAGGGGGTATTAATAGAGTTGGATATAATAAAAATGGATTATTACTCAACAATACAAACCGAAAGTCAAATATAATTTTTACACCAACATGGGATTTAAAAGCAGGCATTACTTATAGGGTAAATGGCAGGGCAGCCTTCAATTCAATTTTATTTAGCCAATGGGTTGCACCTTCGATAGAGCAATTGTATATTAATCCCGAATTGCATGCGATATTATCTCCCTACATGCTAACTTCTTTACATTATGGAATAGACTTGGGATTTCAATATAATGCGCCTTCCATAAAAATATCAACTAGCATTTACTGGAAGCGTATTGCAAATCAGTCCATCCAAAAAATGTTTTACCATGATGGATATGCATCTTTCGTGTATGGAATTGCAGGATATTTGAACGAAATATTTACGGGTGTTGAAGCGAGCCTTGAGTTGAACCTTCTGCAAAATATTAGCGTTAGTGTAGTTTCTACGCTGCAGAAAAGCAGCTATGAAAATGACCCACAATACCAAATTTTGTATGTAAATGACTTACACTTGATGGAATCGGGCCTACTGCATTTAAAACATTTGATTTCATCTCAAAGTCCGAGCATTGTTAATGCTTTATCTATTCACTATCAGCCATACATTTCCGTACAATTAAACTGCACTTTGCTTTTTGAGCAAAATAGAACTATCGCCATTGATTTGTTTAGAAGAAGTGATTTTGTGAAAAATAAAATAGATGCAATTAGTTGGGGTAGGCTTGTAGCTGAAAATAAATTGCCAGATAATAGTTTCCTAAATATATCCATTTTCAAATCTTTTCAATTTAACAAATCTATGCATTTAAATAAATGTAGACTAGGCCTTTCAGTTAATAATGCATTAAATAATTTCCTGCCTATTGTGGCATATGAGCAATCTAGGTTTGATTATAAATATTTTGATGCTAATAAGTATGCACCCAAATATTTAATTGACCAAGGAATTGCCTACGCACTTCATTTTCTTATCACAATTCAATAATATTTTATGAAATCAAAAAAAAACGTTGCATCATTATTACTCTTTTTATCACTCATGCTTTTGATGTTTTCAGCTTGCTTCAAACAATCCGCAAATGCGGCAGAAAGTCTTTATTTTGGCGATTCGGTTTTAACTATAAAAAATTTCCGAAAATTGCATAGCATGGGAATGGTTGAATATATTGCGCAGCCCTTAGTAATAGAAGGAATTGTTGTTGCAAACGACGAACATGATAATATTTATAAGTCAATTTATATACAGGACAATACGGGAGGATTAGCAGTTCAGCTAGATGGGTTGTCGTTATATCAAACTTATCCAATTGGCAGTAAAGTAAAAATAAACACTCAGTATTTGTTGTTAACTGATTATCGAAGAATGGTTCAGTTAGTAGGCGCTGTGGATACTAGTGCAGGAAGTTTAGTTACAACAGGCATCCCTTCTCCTCTTTTTTCCAAATTCATTAAAATAGAGAGCGATAATAATATTGTTAATCCAATAATGGTTGCGTATAAAAATTTGGGAGATAGCTTGCAGGGGCGGCTCATTCAAATTAATTCTGTTGAATTTAGTGCATCGGATTCGGCGCAAACTTATGCCGACAAAAAGAATAAATTAGGTATAAGTAGAAGTTTGAAATTTTGTTCTGGCGGCACTATATATTTAAGAACTAGCGGATATGCAGACTTCGCGGGTGTCAAAACTCAAACTGGAAATGGAATTGTAATAGGAATTTATTCGGTTTTTAATACTGAAAAACAGTTAATTCTCAGGGATACAAATGACATTTTGTTAACTGGAAAGCGCTGTACAGGCGCCGCATGGCTGCAAAATTTACCTCAAACGGCTCCTAAATCTATAAATTAGTTGTCAGCTTGGCAGAAATGGGGCTTTGGTACTCTTATTGCTATAATAAATTCAAATAGAATTATTATGCAAAAAGGTCAAATACGCGTACAGACGGAGAACATTTTTCCGATTATTAAGAAATTTCTTTACAGTGATCACGAAATATTTTTACGTGAATTAGTTAGTAACGCTGTGGATGCTGCACAGAAATTAAAAACATTGCATGGCAAAGGGGAAGCCAAAGGAGAATTGGGTGAACTTAAAGTGGAAGTAGTGCTAGATGCAAAAGAAAAAACAATCTCTATTATTGATAATGGAGTGGGCATGTCTGGTGAAGAAGTTGATAAATATATAAATCAAGTAGCTTTTAGCGGAGCCGAAGAGTTTGTAAATAAATATAAAGATGCTAGCATTATTGGTCACTTTGGATTGGGTTTTTATAGTTCATTCATGGTGAGTAGCAAAGTTGATATTTATAGCAAAAGCCATACTGGAGCTCCTGGTGTGTTTTGGAGCTGTGATGGTAGTACTGAATATGAATTGTATGAAGTTGATTATAGTCAAAGAGGAACTAAAATTGTATTACATGTAAATGAGGAAAGCGCTGAGTTTTTAGATGCAAATCGAGTAAAGGGTATTTTAGAACGTTTTTGTAAATTTTTGCCGGTTGCAATTTATTTTACTGACGCAAATGCTGCTGTTTCTGAAGTTAAAGAAGGTGAGGAAGCTACAACAGCTGAAGAGGCCGAAACTGTATCCAAGCCAATCAACAATACCAATCCATTATGGGTTCGTAAACCATCGGATTTGACTAAGGAAGATTACGAAAATTTTTACAAAGAGCTTTATCCATTTGGAGAAAAGCCATTATTCTGGATTCATTTAAATGTAGATTATCCATTTAATTTAACAGGCATTTTATATTTCCCAAAAATTAAGCAAAGCTTTGAAATACAAAAAGATAAAATTCAATTGTATTGCAATCAGGTTTTTGTTACGGATGAGGTAAAAGATATTGTTCCTGAGTTTTTAATGTTATTGCATGGTGTAATTGACAGTCCGGATATTCCTTTAAATGTGAGCCGAAGTTATTTGCAAGGTGATCCGAATGTTAAAAAAATTAATGCACACATCACTAAAAAAGTAGCAGACAAATTAGAGGAGATCTTCAATAATGATCGTAAATCTTTTGAAGACAAGTGGGAGAGTTTAGGACTGTTCGTAAAATACGGAATGATTACAGACGATAAATTTTTGGAGAAAGGAAATAAATTTTTGATTCTGGAGGATGCTGCAGAAAAGGGCAAGTTTTATACTATTGATGAATATAAGTCAGCTACAGATGCGAATCAAAAAAATAAGGATGGTAAGCATGTCTTATTGTATACGACAAATCCTGTACAACAAGATGCATTTATCCAGGCTGCCGTTGGCAAGGGGTATAAGGTGGTTAAGCTGGAGACAATGGTGGATGCGGCTTTCATCAATAATGTAGAAATGAAATGGGATGGTGTTCAGTTTGTGCGTGTTGATGCAGATGTGGTTGATAATTTAATTGATAAACAAGAAAACGTTGATTCAATTTTAAGCAAAGAAGAGGTGGATCAGGCAAAAAAATTATTTGAATTCCAAGTGCCGGATATTACCCTTACTGTTGAAGTTAAAGGGTTAAGTGCAGATGTTGCTCCTGTTATTGCTACTCGTCCCGAATTTATGCGCCGTATGAAAGATATGGCCAGTATGGGTGGCGGCGGAATGACTGCTTTTTATGCTCAAATGCCTGATGAAGTTCATTTGACAATAAATGGGAATCACCCAATTTATCAAGCATTACTAAAAGAATCGGATGTGACAAAGCAACAAAAGCAAGCACGAAATTTAGCTGACCTAGCTTTATTATCACAGGGATTGTTAACTGGTGCTGAATTGACCAATTTCATTAATCGAAGCGTTGATTTATTGAAATAAAAAATGTGCTAATTAAAAAAAGTGACCTTCATCAAGGTCACTTTTTTTAATTTTCTTGACCTACTTATGCGCTTGGTTTAATATCTATGACTTGCATTTGTACGGATTGATTGCCCTGCCATTCGTTTAGTTGCAAATGAAATACAATATCAAATGGCTTTCCTGATTTTACAAGTTTCATGTGTTCTGGCATATTATAGCCAATGCCGCGTACATTTGTTTTTCCCTGCGTTACGTTTAAGCTAATATGCAAATCTTTTGCAAGTTTGCTGTAGCCGGTATCATATACCCCTTTTGCAATGAATACTGGCCGCATATTTTCAGGGCCAAATGGCTCCATTTGAGAAATGATTTGAAAAAATTGCATACTGATATCATCTAATGGCAATGAGGCATTGATAGTAATTTCGGGAGTCAGTTGATCTTTGGTAATGCGAGTTGCTACAGCTGCCTCAAATGCAACTTTGAAATCCTCTAATGCTTCTGCAGCCATGGTCATGCCGGCTGCGGCAAAGTGTCCACCATATCCTAATAAATGTGCACGGCATGCGTGCAACGCTTCATACAAATTAAATCCATTTACACTTCTTGCGCTACCCGTTATCACCTCCCCATTTTGGGTAAGGACAACGGTTGGTTTGTAATGTTTTTCAATTAGTCTACTTGCAACAATTCCAACGACACCTTTATGCCAATTGGCTTGAAAAACTACCGAAGATTTTTTGCTATGATGTAATGGGTCTTGTTCAATTTGTTCGAGCGCTTCTTCAGTTATTGTAGTATCAGCTTCCCTGCGGTCTAAATTGTCTTGTTGTAAAAGTTCACCTAGCGCAAGTGCTTTTTCGTAATCCTTTTCAATAAATAATTGTACGGCTTTCTTTGCATCATCCATTCTGCCTGCTGCATTTATACGTGGAGCAACTGCAAAAACCAAATTGGTAATACGCATTGAACCAGTTTGCTTTGCTAATTCCATCAAAGCTTTTAAACCGGGAGAAGGATTTTCGTTTACTTTTTGTACACCAAAAAATGCCATTGTTCTATTTTCATCTGTAATGGGAACAATGTCTGCAGCAATTGCTGTTGCTACTAAGTCTAAATATTGTAAATAACTTTCTTCGGGTAAGTTGTGTTTTTGGGCTAGTGCAGTTATCAATTTAAAAACAACTCCACAGCCGCAAAGTTCTTTATATGGATAATTGCAATCTTTTTGTTTTGCATTTAATATAGCAACGGCAGGTGGAAGTATTTCATCGGGTAAATGGTGATCACAAATAATAAAATCCATGCCCAGTCCCTTAGCATAAGCAATAAGTTCGGTGGATTTTATGCCACAGTCAACCGATATGATCAAATCAAAACCATTATCTTTTGCAAAATCAATTCCTATTTTAGATACGCCGTAACCTTCTTTGTATCTATGTGGTATATAATAATCTAGGTTCTCGGTTAATTGTCGCAAGAATTGATATAATGTAGCAACGGATGTAGTTCCATCAACATCATAATCCCCATAAACTAAAATTTTTTGGTTGTTTTTTAAAGCTGTGTCTATTCGGTCAACTGCTTTGCTCATATCCTTCATCAACCATGGATCATGAAGATGTTTTAGATTGGGTCTGAAAAAATCTTTTGCTGCATCAAAGTCACTAATTCCTCTTTGAACTAAAAGTTCACATAAAATCGGATGTATTTTTAATGCATTTTGTAATGCTTGCACCTTGACAGTGTCGGCAGCAATGATATTCCATCTTTTTTCCATTAATAAGCACGGTCTGTTGTGTAACGAACTAGTTCTTCTAAAGCTGCTCTTGCAGGACTAGGTTGAAACGAATGAAGAATTGCTAATGCCTTGTCGCGATATTCGTGCATTTTTTGGGTTGCATATTCAATACCTCCATATTGTAAAACGCTATCAATTACAAATTTCACCTTTTTCTTATCATTGTTATTGTTCTTCACGATGTATATAATTTCTTTTTTCAAAGAAGCGTCTACCTTTTGTAATACATGTATTAATGGCAAAGTCAATTTCTTTTCTTTGATGTCGTTGCCTGTTGGCTTGCCCACTGCGACATCGCCATAGTCAAACAAGTCGTCTTTAATTTGGAATGCCATTCCGACCATCTCTCCAAAATCTCGCATTTTTTGAATAATATCTTGATCATTAGTTACTGAAGCAGCACCTGCTCCACAACTTGATGACAATAGACTAGCCGTTTTTCCATTGATGATTTCGTAGTAGATAGATTCATCAAAATTTAGATTTCTAGTTTTTTCAATTTGCAATAATTCGCCTTCGCTCATCTTTTTTACAGCGTAGGATAAAATGGTAAGAATATCGAAATCTTTATTTTCAAGTGAAAGTAAAAGTCCTTTTGATAATAAGTAATCACCAACGAGTACTGCAATCTTATTTTTCCATAATGCATTTATTGAAAACATGCCTCTGCGTTCAAGTGCATCATCTACCACATCATCGTGGACTAAAGTTGCGGTATGTAATAATTCCACTAAGCTTGCCGCTCGGTAGGAAGCATCTGAAATTTCGCCATGTAATTTTGCAGAAAGTAAAACAAACATAGGGCGCATTTGCTTACCCTTTCGTTTTACAATGTATTGCATAATTCGGTCCAAAAGCGCAACCCTGCTTTTTACAGCATCTTTGAAATGTGTTTCAAAAAGTGCTAATTCCTTGCCTATAACTTCAGTTGCGAGTTTCATGAGACCTGTAATTTAAATTAATTATTGAGCATATTGAAATGCAAGGCCCCAAAGTTTTGTAAGGAAGATAATTTCAAGTCTGCAGCGCCCCAATGTTCCAATTTAATATGATCGGCCGAGGGAACTACGACGCAAGTCATTCTTGCAGCTTTTGCTGCAATCATTCCATAAAAGGAGTCTTCAAAGCAAATACAGGAAAGCGGGTTGGTGTGCATTGCTGCAGCGCAGTCTAAATATACTTGAGGATGTGGTTTTGCAAATTGCAAATGCTGTGCCGAACTGCTTGCATGTATATAACTTCTTATTCCTAATTTATCTTTAACCCATTCAATAAGTTGCACGGGAGAAGAAGTTGCTAAACCCATTTTAAAATCTCTTTGAAGGAAAAATTCAAAAATATGTTCTACTCCTGGCATCAAAGTAGCATCCTGATCAATTAATTGCAGCGCATGCTCAACAACTTTTTTTTCAGCTATCTCATTTTGGCTCGCAGGCACATTGTATTGTTGTAGCCAATAAGCAACAAATTCTTTGGATCTAAGCCCTGTTGTTGTAGCATATTGTTGTTCCGTTAAACTGATGCCGTATTGCCTAAAAATTTCTGTAGCAGCCTTGTTCCACAAAGGTTCACTATTAATCAACAATCCATCAATATCGAAGATAACGGCAGTCTTTTTCATTGCCTAAAGATACAATATTTGTAGTATCTTGCGTGCCTAACTATTAGCATCAAATGTCAATTCTAGATCGATTAAAACAAGTTCGCATTTTTCGTTCTGTCATTTATGGCATTGTTGGTTTGTTTACTTATCCGGGTCTTGCATTGTTTAATAAGGTGGATATTGAAGGTTCAGAAAATTTGGCAACATTGCCTAAAAAAAATGTATTATTTGTTAGCAATCATCAAACATATTTTGGTGACGTAATTGCATTTGTGCATATTTTTTGTGCAGTTAAATGGCGCAAGTTTAACAAACTAGGGATTCCTTATTATTTATTAAACCCTTTTACAAATGTTTATTTCGTTGCTGCAGAGGAAACTATGAATAGCAATTGGTTGACTAGACTGTTTAAATTGGGAGGTGCATTAACTGTAAAAAGGACTTGGAGAGCCGAAGGGCTGGATGTAAAAAGAGATAGAGATGTTGTTGATACACAAAAGATTGACCAGGCCCTTTCCAAAAGTTGGGTAATTACTTTCCCTCAAGGAACCACAAAGCCATTTGCTCCTGGTAGAAAAGGAACGGCACATATAATAAAGAACAATAAGCCAATTGTTGTGCCTGTAGTTATCAATGGATTTTGGAGGGCATTTACAAAAAAAGGGTTGACTTTTAAAAAAGTAGGAACGCCGCTAACGATTCGATTTAAAGCCCCTTTGGAAATTGACTATGATGCATCAGTGGATGTGATTCTAGCTCAAGTAATGGATGCTATTGAGCAAAGTAAGGATTACATGCTGAAAGGTAAACACCATGTGTTAAAAGCAGTTGAATAAGTTAGTCAGACGTATTAAAATAATTAGTCTTGAGTAAAAATGGCCTTTAATTCAGGCGCATCTTCAGGTTTCATTTTTCCTGATAAAATAAGCCTCATTTGCCTTCTTCTTAAAGCGCTTTCGTAATATTTTATTTCTTCTTCTGATTCAGGAATTATCGCTGGAACTTGCTTTGGACGCTTATTTTCATCTAAAGCCACAAAGGTAAAAAAGGCCTCATTGCTCATTACTCTTGTTTGTGTAATCATATTTTGATTCCATACTTTTAAATGAATTTCCATCGAGGTATTAAAAGCACGTGTGACAACGGCTTCGATACAAATTACATTGCCTAATTTGATAGGTGTTTTGAAGCTTAAATTATCAACTGAAGCAGTCATTGCAGCAGAATTGCAGTGCTTAGATGCGGCAAGATAGGCCGCTATATCCATCCAGTACATTAATTTTCCTCCCATTAAATCACCAAAAGTATTCGTGTCATTTGGTAAGACTAATTCGTTCATTGTAGTGAAGGAGTCACTGGCTTTTCTTGGTTCCATACTTGTACATTATGGCGTAAAGATACAAATACTTATACTACGCAATGTTCTAGTTTTGAAAGGTAAGCTGGGTCAACGTCTGCGCCAATCCCAGGAGTGTCATCAATGCTTAAATGCATTCCATTAAATTTTACGCCGCCTAAAATTGGGTCTTCTAAATGACCTAATAGGCAGGTATCCATATCGTAATATTTCATGTTGTCATGTGCCATAGCAAAATGCATTTTGGCACTCAACGCTAAACGACTTTCTAGCATACCGCCCATCATACATGCCATTTTATTTTGCCCTGCAATTTCTTGAATTCTAATTGCTTCTTGAATTCCGCCACTTTTCGAAAATTTAATATTAATTAAATGACAAGCTTTATTGTCAATCAATTTTCTAGCATCGTGATGTGTAAATACAGATTCATCTGCCATAATTGGAATGGGAGATGCTACACAAAGTGCCGGCAGGAAATCATCATAATACTTATGCATGGGTTGCTCGCAAAATTCAATATTAAATTCAGCTAAACCTTTAAGTACATTTAATGCGTCCTTGGTAGACCATCCTTGATTGGCATCAATTCGTAGCTTCACATTGTTTCCAATGGCTGTTCGTATTTTTTGGATTCGTTCAATATCAGTTATAGGATCTTTTCCAAGCTTTACTTTAATCATATTTACCCCTTTTTCTTTAAATTCAATGGCCTGTGCTGCCATAGCATCGGGGGTATCAATTCCAATTGTTAAATCAGATTCAATTGCTTTTTGTTTCCCACCTAGGAATGCGTAAAGTGGTTGGTTCGAGGCTTTTGAAGCTATATCGTATAATGCCATATCAAATGCACTTTTGATGGTATAATTGCCGGCAATAATTTTGTCGATTTCGGCAAGTCTTGCCTCTATTTCTAATGGATTTTTTCCTTTCCAAAATGTTGCAAAATCCTTAGCATGATTGTAACAACTTATTTGTGTTTCGCCAACAATCATAGGGAATGCAGAGCATTCGCCTAATCCAATAATGCCCTCGCTAGTATATACTTTGATTAATACATTTTGTGCAAAATGCATGGTTCCAGTTGCAATGGTAAAAGGAACCATTGGAATTTTAAACATATAAATCTCGGTCTTGGTAATCGTCATTTCGCTACTGATTTAAATTATAGTATTTAAAGGTACTAATTCTTTGCTATTACCTTTTTAGATGCGATATTTGCCAAACGAACTAATGTTAGCATGAACCTATCTTTTGACAATACCCAAAATGCATTTGCATACAAGAGCACCGCTGATTTAAAAAAAGCAAAATTTTTAATTGGTGCAATACAAAGTCCATTCATGGTGGCTGTTGCAACAAAAGCAACTCCTTTATTAATGAAAATGGGTTTTCCAATTAATGGCGTTTTAAGAAATACAGTGTTTAAACAATTTGTGGGTGGTGAAACGCTTGAAGAGTCAGCAAGAGCAACAAAATTATTGGGCTCCTATGGTGTACAAGTAATTTTAGATTATGGCGTAGAAGCAAAGGAAGGGGAATCTAATTTTGATGATGTAACAGAACATATTATTGAGGCAATTGATTTTGCAGCAACTCAAAATAATATTCCTTTTGTTAGTGTAAAACTCACTGGAGTAGCAAGTCATATTTTATTAGAGCACTTAAATGATGCCCCAAGATTAAGAAGTGGAATTCACGATAGTGAGTCTGAAAATGCCCAGTGGCAAAGGGTTCGAGAGCGTATGTATGCAATTTGTGATGTCGCTCAGGAAAAAGGGGTGGGCATTTTGTTGGATGCTGAAGAAACCTGGATTCAAGATCCAATCGATCGATTGGCTGTGGAATTAATGACTGTTTACAACAAAGAAAAAGTAATCGTATATAATACTTATCAATTGTATCGAAATGATCGATTGAGTTTTTTGCAATTGTCTCATCGTATTGCAAAAGAGCAGGGATTTTTGTTGGGCGCTAAATTGGTTCGTGGTGCATATATGGAAAAAGAACGCGCGCGCGCTCAGCAAATGGGATATTCTTCTCCAATTCATGCAGATAAGGATGCAACAGACAAAGACTTTGACGCCGCAGCAAAATATTGTATTGAGAATAAAGAGACCATTTCATTGTTATTGGCAACGCATAATGAGCAAAGCAACCTTAAAATTGCTTCTGAGATGGAAAGCCTGAGCTTGCCTAATGACTTTAACCATATACACTTTTCACAATTATATGGCATGGGCGATCATATCACTTTTAATATGGCGAATCAGGGTTATAATGTTAGCAAGTATCTTCCTTTTGGACCTATTAGTGAAGTGATTCCTTATTTAATGCGCCGTGCCGAGGAAAATAGCAGTGTTAATGGACAAACCAATAAAGAATTGGTAATGATTAAAAGCGAGTTGGCAAGAAGGAAGGGTAAATAGTAGTTAATCCTTTTTATTTTTCACAGCTTCTCCCCATCGGTTTAAAAATTTTCCAAGTTCAGCTGCAATGGTTGTAAATTGCAGCATGCAACAATATTTGACTTTATTACAACATATTTTAAAGGAGGGTACACAAAAAACAGATCGTACAGGTACAGGGACTAAAAGCTGTTTTGGGTATCAAATGCGTTTTAATTTAGCAGAAGGATTTCCGCTAGTGACTACCAAAAAAGTACATTTAAAAAGTATTATTTACGAATTGCTTTGGTTTTTAAAAGGGGATACGAATATTAAATATTTGAAAGATAATGGTGTGCGCATTTGGGATGAGTGGGCCGATGCGAATGGTGACTTGGGACCTGTTTATGGAAAACAATGGAGAAGTTGGGAAGGTGCCAATGGAGTTGTTGTTGATCAGATCACTGAATTAATTGATCAGATTAAAAAAACACCAGATAGTAGAAGATTAATTGTGAGTGCATGGAATGTTGGTGATTTAAAAAAGATGGCATTAATGCCTTGCCATAATATGTTTCAATTTTATGTAGCAGATGGTAAATTAAGTTGCCAATTATATCAGCGTAGTGCAGATGTGTTTTTAGGAGTGCCATTTAATATTGCTTCTTATGCTTTGTTAACAATGATGATTGCGCAGGTTTGTGATTTAAAATATGGTGACTTTGTGCACAGCTTTGGTGATGTGCATTTATATAATAATCATTTTGAACAAGCTGAATTGCAATTGTCAAGAACTCCATTTGCATTACCAACAATGAAAATAAATCCAAATGTAAAAGATATTTTCTCTTTTGAATTTGAAGATTTTAGTTTAGAAAATTATGAATGTCATCCCGGTATCAAAGCGCCGGTAGCCATATAATCAATAACGAATGAATATCACCCTAGTTGTAGCCGCATCTGAAAACAATGCCATTGGAAAAGATAACCAATTGCTTTGGCATTTACCTAAGGACATGCGCTTTTTTAAAAATACTACATGGGCTTTGCCTATCTTAATGGGGCGTAAAACATTTGAGTCAATGGGGAGTAGATTACTACCAGGTAGGCTCAACATTATTTTAACACATCAAAAAGGATTAGTTATCGAAGGGGCTCAAGTTGTAAATACCTTGGAGGCAGCCGTAGCTTTCTCCATTCAAAATGACTATAAAGAATTAATGGTTATTGGAGGTGGACAGATATATGAAATGGCATTGCCTATTGCTAATAAAATTTGGTTAACCCGCGTGCATACGCAAATTGACGGGGATACTTTTTTCCCATCCTTGGGTAGTGAATGGAATAAGCATACCATTGAATCGCATCATGCCGATGAAAAGCATGCATTTGGATTTGATTTTGAATGTTGGCAAAGAAAATAAATTATGTATTCATCGCTAACATTGCTTAAAAAATATTTTCAATATTTATTCAATGCATCTAATGGCAAAGGGCATGGAGTGCATTCACCTTTTGTGTATACTTTTATAAAAGAGGTTTTAAATAAAAAAGTAAATCACCCAATAATTACATCTATTGAAGCTTGTCGATCTCAATTATTAAAGGATGCAGAATGCATTCAAGTATGGGATAGAGGTGCTGGATCAAGACAAACGGAAAGTACACAACGCAGTATCCGTTCCATTGCAAAAGCTGCATTAAAGCCCAAAAAGTATAGCCAGTTATTACATAAAATTGTTGCTTATTATCAGCCCACTCAAATAGTAGAAATGGGCACCTCCTTAGGCATAACAACCTGTTATTTAGCAGCGGCCAATAAGCAGGCTAATGTTGTTACAATGGAAGGAGCACCAAGTGTTGCCGCTATTGCAAAAAAAACTTTCTCTACAATTGGATTAAATAATATTGAAATTAAAGAAGGCGATTTTGAGGCAACATTACCTCAATATTTAAGTTCAATTAAAACAGTTGGTCTTGCATATGTAGATGGGAATCATCGATATACTCCCACAATTCAATACTTTGAAAGTTTAGTGAAACAATCGGACGATAGTACTATTTTAATTTTTGATGACATACATTGGAGTGCTGAAATGGAAAGGGCTTGGGACGAAATAAAAAACCACCATGCCGTAACTTTAACTATTGACTTATTTTTTATTGGGCTTGTTTTTATTAGAAAAGCACAAAAAGAAAAAGAACATTTTATCATTCGTTATTAATAAAGAATCGCTTTGCTACCTGAATCATTTTTAAATTCACTTAAGGGCTTGCCGGGATTCGACAAGGAAAGTTTTGTGCGTGTTCATGATTTAGGTGAACAAGTAACTTCGTTGCGAATGAATCCAATGAAGTTTGTTGATTCGACTACGCATAAATTTTTAAATCAAACATCTTCAATTCCTTGGTGCAAAAATGGGTATTACTTGCCAGCAAGACCATTCTTTGTTACGGATCCATTATGGCATGCTGGCGCTTACTATGTTCAAGAGGCTAGTAGTATGTTTGTGCAATATATTTTAGAGCAGATTGTGCCTGAAACCCAAGGTAAAATTGCATTGGATTTATGTGCAGCACCAGGTGGTAAATCAACATTGTTGGCAAGTCATTTTAAAGATGGACTTGTTGTTGCCAATGAAACAATTAAGTCACGAAATGCAATTTTAGTTGAGAATATTACGAAGTGGGGGAATGATCAAGTAGTAGTAACGCAAAACGATCCTTCTCATTTTAAGTCTCTGCCACAATTTTTTGATGTAATGTTAATTGATGCTCCTTGTAGTGGAAGTGGGTTGTTTCGTAAGGAGCCTGATGCAATTAATGAATGGAGTGAAGAGAGTGTACAGCATTGCAGTACTAGACAAGCTAGGATTTTAGAAGAAAGTATGGATGCATTAAAAGTTGGCGGCTACCTTATTTATTCTACCTGCTCCTATTCATTTGAGGAAGATGAGGAAATGATGGATAGAATTGCGGCCATGCCTGGCATGCAAAATATTAATTTACACCCACCTGTTGAATGGAATATTATAACGTGTGAAAGCCCCGTTCATCATGCACAAGGGTTTAGATTTTATCCTGATAAAATTCAGGGGGAAGGTTTTTTTGTAACTGTTTTTCAAAAACAATCGACATTGGTTGGAGGTTATTATACAAATGATTTTAAATGGAATCCAATTACCAAACAGGAGCATGCATTGCTTTCAACTCATTTGAATTTGTCAAATCAATTCATTTATATAAGTCATCAAAAAACAATAATCGCCATGCCAGCTTTTTTTGAAGCTCCCATTAAAGCGCTGCTTAAAAATCTGTATGTAAAAAAATTGGGATTAGACATTGGGGAGATTAAGGGTAAAGATTTGATCCCGGCACATGCATTAGCAATGAGTAGTTGGGAGCAACTGCCTTATGGGCGTATTGAAGTGGATGAGGCTACTGCGTTACAATATTTAAGAAGAGCTGATTTAATATTAACAGGGGTTAATGGTTGGCAAGCGGTCAGTTACCAACAAATTATATTAGGATGGGCAAAATTGCTGCCCAATAGGACAAATAATTACTATCCCACTGAATGGAGAATATTGAAATACTAAGATTTATGTATTATAAATTAATTTAATTCGTTAATTCGCTTTTTCTTTGCATTTCAATTTAGTACCTTTGGGCCCATGTTGAAAAGAGGTATTTTCTTATTGATTGTCATCATTAGTGTTTTTACTAGTGATACTGCCTTTGCTAAAAAGCAAAAAGGAGGCAAGCATGTAGTACATTCTTCAAAAACCTCAAGTAAGGCTACTAGTAAAAAGAGCAAACGTATTGTAAAGGGACGTGGGAAGAAAAAATCGCATATACCTGTCGATATAAAGAGCGAAACAGTAGTTACTACAGATACCAACGGAGCAAGAGTAATTAGCAATTCAAAACAAATGATTGCTAATAATAATGAGAAAAATAGAATTGCTGATAGTACGCATAAAGCCACATTTCAAAATAATCTAAAAGAAGACAAGGAAGGTTATTTTGCTTCAATGTTTGCTAGTAAAACGAAGGCGTCCACTTTTCAAACTATTGAAGGTACTGCAGCTGTTTTTAAAAGCATGAGCGGGTGGGACGATAAAAAGTTTTATGTCTTAACCAATTTATTGCCTATTGGAACGATAGTAAGAATAACAACTCCTGACTTAAAAAGTATATGTGCTAAGGTTATTAATGCATTACCTGAAGTGGGTAATTCGGTTCAATATCGTTTGAATGACGCCGCTGCTGCAATTTTAGGGATTAATAATAAAACATTCCCTGTTTCAGTTACCTACTAATTTTAGTAGATTTACTATATAATTTTTTTTATGAAATGTAAAATTTGTACAAGCTTAATTGCATTGGCTATTTTTTTCGTAAGCTGTGCTCAGCAAAGTAGTAGTGTATCCACCATGACTGCACAAGCTTATCAAAAAGATATTGAAAAGCCAGGAGTGCAAATATTGGACGTGCGAACTGCTGGTGAATATCAAAGTGGACATATTAAAAGTGCACTGCAAGCGAATTGGAATGACAGAAACGAATTTGAAAATCGAACACAGCATTTGGACAAAAAATCAACAATATATATTTATTGTCAAGCAGGTGGTAGAAGTGCAGCTGCAGGAGCATACTTAGCTGATAAGGGTTTTACAGTGGTTAATTTGGAAGGTGGAATGAGCAATTGGAAGATGAATAATTTGCCTGTGGAAGGAAACGATAATACCGTTCAAATGCGTGTTACAGATTTTGAAAGTGTTATTTCAAAAAATAAATTAGTGCTAGTAGATATTGGGGCCACTTGGTGTCCACCTTGTCGCAAAATGCTTCCAACAATTGATCAAGTAAAAAAGGAATATGCAAATAGTCTTTATTTTTTAGCAGTAGATGGTGGAATTGATTTGGATGTTATGAAACATTTAAAATTCGAAGTCCTGCCTACGTTTATTATATTTAAAAATGGGAAAGAGATTTGGAGAAAGACGGGCATTGTAACAGTAGATGAATTTCGCAAAGCACTACAATAATATTTCTTTATAAATTGAATTGGGCTAAGGTTTTCTGTACCCTCTCAAGAAATCTACAACAGCCATTCTTTTTTTGCCTTCCCATTGAATATCATTTAAAGCAAGATATCCATCCTTGCATGCAAATTTAGCAAACGATTTACCATCTGTCACAAAACTTCCCGGAGCCTCTTTTGGATTTCCATGTTCAATAAAGGTGCTGTATAATTTAACAATTTTGCCTTCTACTTTTGTGATGGCTCCTGGGAATGGAGCAAGTCCGCGCACATGGTTATGTATATTTTGAACATTATTGTCGAAATCAATTTCACAATCTTTCGTAAATATTTTAGGCGCGTGTTTAATTTGATGATCTTCTATAACATTGCTTTGTGGGACTGATTTAATAGTGCCTTCAATTAATCCGTATAAAGTCTTTACTAATAAATTTGCACCTACTATCATCATAGTATCATGTAATTCACCAGCAGTCATATTTTCTGTAATCGCTATTTTGTCTTGTAATAAAATATCGCCAGTATCAATCGCATGTTGCAATTGAAATGTGGTAACTCCTGTTTGTTTTTCTCCATTTAAAATTGCCCAATTGATAGGTGCTGCACCACGATATTGTGGTAGTAAAGAACCATGTACATTCAATGTCCCCATAGGAGGGAAGGACCATATTTTTTCGGGCAACATCCTAAATGCAACCACAATTTGCAAATCGGGTTTCCATGCGCTAAGTGCTTCAAAAAACTCAGGTGCTTTTAATTTTTCAGGTTGCAAAAGCGGTAAATTATGGGCAAGTGCAAATTGTTTTACTGCACTTTGTTGTAGCTGCATGCCCCTGCCACCTGGCTTATCAGGTGCGGTAACCACTCCTACTACATTCATTTTCGCTTCTAATAATGCGCTTAAGGATGCCACGGCAAAAGCCGGGGTACCCATAAAAACAATCCTAGGTTTATTGTCCATGGTGCAAAGTTAGTTTATCTCGCATAATTATGTACTTTTGCCCTTTGTGCCCTAGGCGCTTTATTTAAAAAATACAATATGCAACAAGTAACAAAAGGAGATACCATTCAAGTGCATTATCATGGTACTTTAACTAATGGTGAAGTTTTCGATTCTTCAACAGGCCGAGCACCATTGGAATTCGAAGTTGGAAGCGGGATGGTTATTCCTGGTTTTGATAACGGAGTATTGGGAATGAAAGTAGGTGATAAAAAAACTGTTAATATTCCATTTATGGAAGCTTATGGGCCAAAACAAGCAGAAATGATTGTTGAGTTCCCAAAAACTCAATTTCCTCCCGATTTAAATCCAGAAGTAGGTATGGCATTGACAATGAATAATGGTCAAGGTCAACAATTTCAGGTAAATGTTGTGGAAGTGAAGGAAGAGGTGGTTGTGTTAGATGCTAACCATCCTTTAGCTGGTCAGGATTTAACTTTTGATTTAGAATTGGTAAGCATTGATACACCTTCTAAGATTATTACTGAATTCTAGGCTATTCATTTAATATGTACTTTATATATTCATAATACAAAGTATAATTTCTTGAGGCGTTCCAAAAAATGGGACGCCTTTTTTTATTCGAAAAATCAAATTATCTTCATCTTTCTTACAACGAAAATGATATCGATTATGGAATTGCAAACATCACAAGTGGCTGAACGATTTATGCGATATGTTCGCATAGATACGCAGAGTGATCCGGGTAGTAGCAGTTTCCCTTCCACTGAAAAGCAAAAAGACTTATCTAATTTGCTTGTAACAGAATTACTGGCAATGGGTATTGAAGATGCTTGTTTGGATGAATTTGGATATGTGATGGCAACTATTCCATCTACATTATCTGAAGTGAATGTGTCAGTAAATCATGCGAATGGAGTGCAAGTTCCAGTAATTTGTTTTTGCGCACATGTGGATACGGCGCCAGATTGCAGTGGAACAAATGTGCAGCCTATACTTCATACAAAATATAATGGCGCACCAATAATATTGCCAGAGGATCCTAGTCAAATAATTACCACTCAAGCTTATCCTTATTTAAAAGAATTTGTGGGATCTGAAATTATTACAGCCTCAGGAAATACATTATTAGGAGCTGATGATAAAGCCGGTGTTACTATTATAATGGAGATGGCGCAGTATTTAATGAGTAATAAAAATATTGAACATGGCGCTATAAAAATTTTGTTTACACCTGACGAAGAAGTAGGAAGAGGAACAGATCATTTGGATTTCAACAAATTAGGCGCTAATTATGGCTATACATTAGATGGGGGTGAATTAGGCAGTTTTGAGATGGAAACTTTTAGTGCTGACTATCTTGTACTTCATATTGAGGGCGTGATAGCGCACCCTGGGGCAGCAAAAGGAGTAATGCAAAATGCCATTAAAGTTGCTGGTGAAATATTGGCTAGATTGCCCAAGTCAGAATGGTGTCCAGAGCATACTCAGGATAGGGAAGGGTTTATTCATCCTAATCATATTGAAGGGGGTGCTGAAAAAGCAAGGATTGAGTTTTTAATTCGCGATTTTGACACAGCTAAATTAAAAGAGCATGCGAATAAATTATTGCAAATAGCAGAAAAGGTAAAAGCGGAAAATCCCGATTTTTCAAAAGTCAAATTGACAATGGAAATCACAGAACAATACCGAAATATGCGAGAGATTATTGATCAATATCCAGTTATAGTTGAAAACGCGATAAAGGCCTATGAAAAGGCTGGGGTGAAGCCAATCATTAGCCCAATTCGAGGTGGGACGGACGGAAGTAGAATGAGTTTTTTGGGACTTCCAACACCTAATATTTTTACGGGTATGCAGGCAATTCATAGCAAGCAGGAGTGGATAGGTGTTAGAGACATGGTAAAGGCTGTAGAAGTATTGGTGAATTTGGTAGAAATAATTTAACTTTAAAAAATAAATTAAACGATATGTTGTTTTTGTTAGATGTTGCTGAAAATAAAATTTCATTATTAAGCTTGTTGCAAAAAGGAGGATGGATTATGTATCCATTGTATACACTACTTGTAATTGCCATTTTTGTTTTTATTGAAAGATTATTGGCGATCAAAAAAGCGGGTGCTATTGATCCTAAGTTCATGTTAATTATTAAGGATCATTTACTGGCAGGCAACACTTCAGCTGCAAAAAGTTTAGCAAAAAATACAGACAATCCTGTTGCTAAAATGATAGAGAAAGGCGTGATGCGTATTGGCAAACCTTTGGATGCTATTGAAAAAAGTATGGAGAATGTTGGAAGATTAGAAATGTATTCAATGGAAAGAAATTTAAATATTTTGTCTTTAGTTGCAGGGATTGCGCCAATGTTTGGATTCCTAGGAACCATTGTGGGAATGGTGCAATTATTTTATGGTATTGCTTCAACTGGGGAGTATACATTAAACACCATTGCTGGCGGTATTTATACTAAAATGATTACTTCTGCTACTGGTTTGATTATTGGTTTGATTGCTTATGTTGGACATAATTATTTATCTACTCAAATAGATAAAACAGCAAATAAAATGGAAACAGCGAGTGCTGATTTCTTAGATATTTTACAAGAAACAACGCATTCATAAATTAGTACCATGAATTTAAGAAAGCGATTAAGAGATCAGCCCGAAGTGCATACCGGCGCATTGAATGATATATTGTTCATCCTACTATTATTCTTTTTAATAGTTTCTACCTTGGCAAATCCGAATGTGATTAAAGTTTCTAATCCGAAATCAGCAAGTGATACCAAAGCAAAGCAAACTGTTGTAGTTACGATTGATAAAGAACAGCATCTGTTTATTGGGTCAACGCCAGTTGGTATTGATTCATTGTCAGGTCAATTGAAAACTTTTTTAGACAAAGAAACAGATAAGCCATCTGTAGTAATCAATGGCGATAGTGTGGCTAATTTAGGTGTGACCATTCAGGTGATGCAAATAATAAAAAAGTTAGGGGCTACTCCAGTTGTCGCAGTTGACCCTACGCATTAGTGAAACAAGGTATTTCGCGATTGTATATTTAAGCCCTATTTTTAAGACTTGCTCTGAGCATTCTGTCTTTGCCAAACATGTCTTGACGAAGCTCAGCATGGTAGCCCATTTCGTCAAATAATGCCAACAATGCTTTTCCCTGATCATAATGCATTTCAAAAAACAATTGTCCATTAGGATTTAAGTATTGTTTTCCTAATCTTGCAATAGTTCTATAAAAAATTAGGGGATCCTCGTTGGTTACAAAAAGTGCAATACTGGGCTCAAAGTTTTTTACCTGTACTTGCATATTTACATTTTCTTTAAAGGGAATATAAGGAGGATTGCTTACTATAATGTCAAATTTATTTGGCAGATAAGTAGTATCTAAAATATTTTCTTGCATCCAACTAACCTCTGCATTAAGTTTATTTGCATTTGCTTTTGCAACTGTTAGTGCCGTTTCGCTAATATCAAGACCAGCAATCATGCAATTGGAGAGGGCTAATTTTAAACTTGTGGCAATACATCCAGAACCAGTGCCGATATCTAAAATTTGTAATGGCTTATCTATAATATTTGCGTATTCAGTTATCCAATCAACCAATTCTTCTGTTTCTGGCCTTGGGATTAAAACATTTTCATTCACCATTAATTCATTGCCCATAAACCAGGCTTTACCTGTAATATATTGAATTGGTTTACCCTCTTTTAATTCTTGTAACGCGGTTTGTAATGCATCAATATGACTTTGTGACAAGGCTTCATCCTTATTTACGACTTGATTAATTTGATTCCAACCTGTGACGTGTTCAAATAATATGGACAATAAGCTAGTTAGTTCAATATTTTCATAATGCTTGGCTAGTTCGGTTTTGAATTGTTGCTTGAGTGTCAGTAAAGTCATAGTGCAATGTTACAAATGATTGATCATTATGAGTTAGCTTTGCCGAGTTATTATTTATCTTATTTGTCAAATGGACCCTTTTTTTTACAATACAATTGAACAACCGGCTATTGCGGAATACAAAGATAGGGGGAGTAAATTTTTGGCATATAGTTTTCCAGTTACAAGTATCGATTTGTGTAAAAAGCATTTAGCTACTCTTAAAAAAGAGCATCCTAAAGCAGTGCATCATTGTTTAGCGTATCGAATGGGTATTGATGGAAGCACTTTTAGAGTAAGTGATGATGGTGAGCCCTCGGGTTCGGCAGGTAGGCCGATATTAGGTCAAATTGATAGTAAGCAATTAACCAATATATTGGTTGTAGTGGTTAGATATTTTGGGGGAACTTTATTAGGGGTGCCTGGTTTAATTAATGCATATAAAACTGCGACTTCTCTAGCATTACAATTGTCTCCCATTGTTCAAAAGGCGGTTGAGATAAATTATACACTCCACTTTGATTATCATCAAATGAATGAAGTTATGATGATTGTGAAGCAATATAATTGTTCGGTTGTTGAACAGCTTGCACAGCTTTTTGTCGAGTTAAAAATTGGCATTCCAAAACATCGACTCGAAGAAGTTATTAATAAAATTACGGACTTGCAGGGGGTTAGTTTTTCAACTGCCTTAATTGAGTAATTACGCAAGTTTTTCTGCTAATATTTATAAAACCCTTCTCCAGTTTTTACCCCTAATTTACCAGCTTCAACCATCTTGATTAATAGAGGACATGGTGCATATTTGTCGTTTTTAAATCCATTGTGCATGATGTCAAGAATATTTTTGCATACATCCAATCCAATATAATCGGCTAATTGCAAAGGCCCCATTGGGTGTGCCATGCCTAATTTCATAATTTGATCAATAGTTGCAGCATCGCTAATGCCTTCGGAAAAAGCATGAATAGCTTCGTTAATCATCGGCATTAAAATACGGTTCGCAATAAATCCTGGAGCATCTTGTACAACACAAGGTATTTTACCAAGCTGATTAGTTAGTTCAACGATAGTGTTACTTGTAGTTTCGGATGTTTCTTTGCCGTTTATGATTTCAACCAATTTCATCACAGGAACTGGGTTCATAAAATGCATGCCAATTACCTTGCTTGGTCGAGCGGTGACAGCTGCTAGCTGTGTTATTGAAATTGATGAAGTGTTGGTCGCTAATATGCATTCGGGTTTTGCAAAAGAATCTATTTGTTTGAAAATGCTTTTTTTGATTTCACTATTTTCAGTTGCCGCTTCAATTACCAAATCAACATCAGAGACGCCTATTTCAATTGAGGTGAAAGTGGTAATTTGCTGAAGCGCGATTACTTTATCTTCTGCGTTTATTGTGCCTTTATTTACTTGGCGATCTAAATTTTTATCGATTGTATTGATTGCTTTTTCGAGTGCACTAGCATTTGAATCAATTAAATTTACTGCAAATCCTTTTTGCGCAAAAACATGCGCAATTCCATTTCCCATCGTGCCAGCGCCAACAACAGCAATTTTTTTCATGTTAATTTTTTGATTTGTAATCTCCGCGTTTCCAAGAATCTATAAAGCTTTTCCAGGCAACTGGGTTCAAAATATTCATTGGTGGTAATTGACCTGAGTAATAATATTTAGAAGCTTGGTTGGTAAGTGATGCGCCTACTGCTTCTTTCCCGTCTCGCGGCAATGAAGCTAAAATGATTCTTTTTTGACTTTCACTTGTGTTTTTTCTTGCCGTTTCATATAAATCATCATCTACTTTCGCATTCACAAAATCTCTATCAAATTGCGCACGAGTGGGTCTTGGCTTTAAAATAGTTGCCGGTAAAAAATTGGTATCATTGACCATAAGCTGGATGACGCTATATTGGTTACCAACAAGGTTATTGGGTATTAAAATAGTTCTGTCTTTAAATCCTACACAGGTAAAAGTAATGTGTTCCCCTTTATTTACTGCAATGGAAAATACCCCGTCATTATTGGTAATGGTTCCTCTTCCTTTTTTATTAACTACAATACTTGCATATGGTATGGCCTTTAAGCTATCCGCAGTCATAACAACACCATATAATTGCACTACCGAATCGCGGTAAATATTAGGGCTATTTTGTATTGTTTGCTGCGCAATGGAGGCGTTTGTGATTAAGCCTAATGTTAGTATAGAAAGGAAAATTATCGTCTTTTTCATATCAATGCAAATTTACGCTAGAAGCTTGAAATTTTTGCTAAAATAAGGACTGCATCAATTAACTTTGCCCGTGTTTTCAACTTTTTAACAAAAACTTCCAAAATGACAGAAGCAGACGTACTCAAAGCGCTAAGTAATGTGCAGGAGCCGGATTTAGGAAAAGACTTAGTGACTTTAAATATGATTCAAGATTTAAAGGTAGATGGTAATAATGTAAGCTTTATTATTGTTCTTACTACGCCGGCATGTCCTATGAAAGACATGATGAAGAATGCCTGTGAAAATGCAATTAAATTATTGGTGAATAAAGAAGCAGTTGTATCTGTTGGTTTTACTTCAAATACAACTTCGGTAAGAAAAGTGGATGATGCTATTTTGTCGAAGGTGAAAAATATAATTGCCGTAGTGAGTGGGAAAGGGGGTGTTGGAAAAAGTACCGTTTCTGCAAATCTTGCATTGGCATTGGCCGAAGGTGGTGCAAAAGTAGGTTTAATGGATGCGGATATTTATGGGCCAAGCGTTCCAATTATGTTCGGAGTGAGAGGCCAAAGACCATTAATGAAGGATGCAAATGGAGAAGGAATTATTTTGCCGATTGAAAAATTTGGCATTCGCTTAATGAGTATAGGATTGTTAGTGGATGAAAAAGATGCCGTAGTTTGGAGAGGTCCAATGGCTAGCAGCGCTATTAGGCAATTTATAACTGATGTTGAATGGGGTGAGTTAGATTATTTAGTAATTGATATGCCACCAGGTACTGGTGATATCCATTTAACAATTATGCAAACTGTACCAGTGACGGGGGTTGTAATTGTGACTACTCCGCAAAATGTAGCATTGGCTGATGCTAAAAAAGCGATAGCAATGTTTGGTCAAGCAAATGTAAAAGTACCTGTGATTGGTTTAATTGAAAACATGGCTTATTTCACCCCTGAAGAATTGCCGAACAATAAATATTATTTATTTGGGAAAGATGGCGGCAGGAATTTGGCAGAAGAATATGACCTTGCATTTTTAGGCCAAGTGCCGCTAGTGCAATCTATTAGAGAGGGAGGCGATGCGGGTGTTCCAGCTATGGTTGGATCAGATGAAATTTCTAAAGCGGCATTAAGAAATGTTGTATCGCAAGCCGTTCGTCAAATTGCAATCCGAAATGCAAACCTTCCAAAAACCCAAACTATTAATGTTGCTCAATAAATAAGTATGTCAAAAAAAATAGTCATAGCAATTGATGGTTTTTCTTCTTGTGGAAAAAGTACTTTGGCAAAAGCTTTGGCTGCGAAGTTGGAGTATGTTTTTATAGATACGGGTGCAATGTATCGTGCAATTGCTTTGTATTTTTTGAGGAATAATATTTCTTTTAATGATGAACAAGAAATAAAAGAAGCGCTTAATAAAATAAATTTACGATTTCAGTACAATTCAGTTTCTGAAAAAAGTGACATGATATTAAATGGAGAAAATGTAGAAACTTTTATCCGTGAGATGCATGTAAGTTCAAAAGTAAGTGAGGTAGCAGCTATTGCTGCCGTAAGAGATTTTGCAGTTGCTCAACAGCAAGCAATGGGGATTGAAAAAGGTATCGTTATGGACGGAAGGGATATTGGTACAGTGGTATTCCCTAATGCTGAACTTAAAATATTTGTCACTGCCGACCCTACAGTTAGAGTAAATCGACGCTTGTTAGAATTGCAAGCAACCAATCCTTCAATTACATTGCAGGAAGTAGCTGAAAACTTACAACATCGCGATTTAATTGATAGTACACGCGAACATAGTCCACTTAAACAAGCCGAGGATGCGCTGGTTTTAGACAATACCCATATAGATAGGGCTACTCAGTTTGAAATCGCTTTAAATTGGGCAAAGGAAAGAATAGTATTAAGCTGATTCCCATTTAAGTGTTAGCTCCTCAAGTAATGCTTCTTTGTTAAAATAGCTTGCAATTTTTCTTATCGATGCTTCTACAACTGTATCTGGACAGCTTGCACCGCTTGTCATTAATATTCGAACCACTTCTTTGTTAGGAAGATAATTATCTATTTTGAATGCTTCTTTATTTTTCCAATCAGTTGAAATGAGTTCTTTTTCATTTACAATTTTACTTGCATCATCAATGAAATAAGTAGGCAATTGTTGTTCGCATAGTTCAACCAAGTGTGAGCTATTACTACTATTTTTTCCTCCCATGACAATGGCTATATCGGCTGATGTTTTGAGTAGTCCAATTACTGCAGATTGGTTATCATTCGTTGCATAGCAAAGTGTGTCCCTTGTATCTGCAAAATGTGCTTCAATATTTTCAGCGCCGTATTTTACTATTATGGTATTTTTCAGATAGTCCGAAATGGCTTGTGTGTCAGTAGCTAATTGGGTCGTTTGGTTGACGACGCCAATTTTCATTAAATCCTGCTGAGGATTAAATCCGATAGAGCATCTATTATAAAACACTTTATTGAATTCGCTCAAACTGATTTTCCCTAAAATAAAGTCACCTAAAATTTTTGTCTCCTCCATGTCATTTACAACAAGAGTGGGCGTATTGGCCGCAGCATGTGAAAAAGTAGCACGGGTTTCTTCATGCTTTGGTTTTCCATGAATAATAATAGAATAGCCTTTCTTTGCGATTTGTTCGCTACGGTTCCATACCTTTTCAACGAATGGACAAGTAGTGTTATATTTTTGAATTTGAATTCCTTTATCTGTTATGATTTGTTCTAATTCTAAAGTAGTTCCAAATGCGGGGATCATTACAACATCATCCGCATTTAATTCGCTTAATGGAATTATAGCATTGCCTAATGTATCGTGTAAAAAACGAACTCCTTTCTGTATTAAATCGGCATTCACTTGAGGGTTGTGAATCATTTCACTTAATAAAAAAATACGCTTCCCTTTGTTTTCATCAATTGTTTTATATGCGATATCAATTGCATTTTCAACTCCGTAGCAAAATCCAAAATGACGTGCTAAGTAAAATTGTACAGGGCCTAGGTCAAGTAGCGTAGGGCTAAAGTCTTTCTTTAATTTATCATCTGCTTTTCTTTTCTGCTTAATGGCAGTAATTAAGCGACTACGATATCCAGTGGGCACCTCAAATTGCTTCATTTGTAAACTATTTAAGTTTGTTGATGACAAAAGTACAATAAAATACGGCTTCCTTGCATAGGGGACTTATCTTTGCGCTATGCATTATGTATCAGTTGAAGGACTAACTAAAAGTTATGGAATTACCCCCCTTTTTAAGGGGATTAGTTTTAATATTAATGAAGGGGACCGAATTGCTTTAATTGCCCGAAATGGTGTTGGAAAGAGCACTTTGTTGAGAATTTTATCAGGCAAAGAGCATCCAGATGCGGGTACTTGTAAAATTCATAAGGACGTGCATTTGGTTATGTTTGAGCAGGATCCTCAGTTTATTGAGACTGCTACAGTAACTCAAAACTTGTTTAATCAGGACCATCCTACTATGAAAGCCATCAGTAATTATGAAATGGCGATGGAGTCTGATGACGAGGATTTGATTACGAATTCCATTATGGAAATGGAAGAAAATAATGCCTGGGATTTTGAGTCTAAAGTAAAAACAATATTAACGCAGTTAAATATTCATCATTTAGAGCAACCTGTTTCAAAATTAAGTGGTGGTCAGCGTAAGCGCGTTTCACTAGCAAAAACATTAATTCAAATCGGGTTTGAACCAAAGCATGTTTTGTTATTGATGGATGAGCCTACCAATCATTTGGATTTAAATATGATTGAATGGTTAGAAAATTATTTAGAACAAGAAAAAGTGACCTTGTTATTGGTTTCACATGATCGATATTTTTTAGAAGCCGTAACGGATGAGATTTGGGAGTTAGAACGTGAAAAATTATATAGCTATAAGGGAGATTACGAAAATTATTTAGAAAAGAAAGCTGCTCGAATTGAGTCAGAGTTAGCAAGTATTGACAAAGCAAAAAATACTTTTAGAAAAGAATTGGAGTGGATGCGGAAACAGCCAAAGGCAAGGACAACAAAAAGTAAAAGCAGGCAAGATAATTTTTATGAAGTAGAGGCAAAGGCTAAGCAAAAAATTGACGATACCAATTTGCAATTGGACATGAAAATGACACGTTTAGGTGGGAAAATAATAGAAGCAAAAAAAGTATATAAGTCCTATGGCGATTTAGTTGTGTTGAAGGGATTTGATTATACATTTAGTAAAGGAGAACGAATAGGAATAGTGGGTAAGAATGGAGTAGGGAAGTCAACTTTTCTTCAAATTTTACAAGGCATTACCGAGCCGGATAGTGGAAAAATAAATGTTGGAGAAACAATTGTATTTGGCCACTTTTCTCAGGAAGGATTGGTATATAAAAAAGACATGCGTGTCATTGAATACCTGAAAACATTTGCCGAGCAATTTCCTTTAGCAAGTGGAGGGTCTTTAAGTGCAGCTCAATTTTTGGAATTGTTTTTATTTACACCCGATAAGCAATATACTTACTTGAGTGCGTTGAGTGGAGGAGAAAAAAAGAGATTACAATTATTAACAATCTTGTTTAAGAATCCAAACTTTCTAATTCTAGATGAACCTACTAATGACTTGGACTTACCAACCTTGGCTGTATTAGAACAGTTTTTATTGGATTATGCAGGCTGTGTATTATTGGTTTCGCATGATAGGTACTTTATGGACAAATTAGTAGATCACTTGTTCATTTTTGAGGGGGATGGTGTGATACGAGATTACCCAGGTAACTATACCCAGTTTAGAATTTTAGAAAAATCAAAACAAAGTTATACCGACGTGAGTTCGGATATTAGTTCCTCAAAAGAACAAGCGCCTGTCGTTGAAAAAGCAACAACAGCAACTGTAATTAACAATGAAAAGAAGCCAGCAGAAAAATTGACTTATAAAGAAAAATTAGAGCTCGCTGAGTTGGATAAAAAAATGCCATTGTTAGAAGCCGAAAAAGAGGAGCTTACAAATAAGTTGAATAATCCTAGTTTAAATTACGAGGACATTATTTCACTAAGTGAAAAATTGGCAAAAATTAATCATGATCTAGAAATTGCGGAGCTTAGGTGGCTAGCGCTTAGCGAAAAGCAGTAGTGTTCATTAAAAATGAGGCCTAAGTGTAATTTAAATGAGGCCTAAGTATATTCTTAAACATGAGGATTGGTTTTAATATTGGGTAGTCACTATAACCAATAAAATTAAAGCTATGAAACCAATTGAAAGAATTGCAGTGTATCTCCACTTTAAATCCATTTCTCCACACGCATTTGAAAGGAACATCCATTTGTCCAATGGGTATTATTCAAAACAGTTAAAAAATTTAGGATCTGTAGGATCAGACATCTTAATTAAAATTCATCATCATTTTCCTGACTTAAATATTTTATGGGTACTCACTGGTGATGGACAAATGATATTTGAGGATTCATTAAAAGTAAATAATACGCGTTTAGATGAATTTTCTTTTCGATATGAATCGGAGAATAAAAAATTAAAGTCAATGGAGTCTGACCTTGAGAAATTAAATACCTTAATAAAAGATAAAGAAAAAATTATCGGATTGTATGAATTTATGTTGAATAATAATAATCATGCAAGTACAATTGCAGATGCTCGATAGTTCTTATTAGTATCTTTCCCCCAGCTTGTATTTATAAAATAGCCTCGTCTTTTGAACGAGGCTATTGTTATTTTAGTAATTTATTTGTTGTATGCTATTATTAATACATTAGGCATAGGATGCAACAGGCTCGCAAGTGCAAACCAAATTACGATCGCCATGTGTATTATTAACCCTTGCAACAGTTGGCCAAAATTTGCTTTCTTGTACATAAGGTAAAGGGAAAGCTGCCGTTTGTCTAGAATATGCATGATTCCATTCCTCAGCACAAATTACTTTTTGAGTATGCGGTGCATTTTTTAATGGGTTGTCAATTTTGTCTAATTGACCGTTTTCAATTGCTTTAATTTCGTTGTATATACCAATTAAGGCATCACAAAAGCGATCTAATTCGGCCTTGTCTTCACTTTCGGTCGGCTCAATCATAATTGTACCAGCAACAGGGAAGCTAACAGTAGGTGCATGGAAGCCATAATCAATTAAACGCTTTGCAACATCTTCCGCTTCAATACCAGCGCTTGCTTTAAATGGTCTTAAGTCAATGATAAATTCATGTGCACAAGTACCATTTTTACCAGCATATAAAATGTCGTAACATTTTTCTAATCTTGATTTCATATAATTCGCGTTCATAATTGCATAAGCTGTAGACAGCGTCAACCCTTCGGCGCCTAACATTTTAATATATGCGTAACTAATCAATAATATACTTGCGGATCCTAAAGGCGCTGCGCTCACTGCGTTCGCGCCATTGCCATTATAATTGTGACCAGGCAAGAATGGAGCTAATTTATCATTCACGCAAATCGGGCCCATGCCAGGACCTCCACCACCATGAGGAATTGCAAATGTTTTATGCAAGTTTAAATGACAAACATCTGCTCCAATATTCCCTGGACTTGTTAATCCAACTTGCGCATTCATATTGGCGCCATCCATATACACTAAACCTCCAAAATCATGAATGGTTTGACAAATATCAATAATCGTTTCCTCAAACACGCCGTGAGTGCTTGGGTAAGTTACCATCAATGCCCCTAAATTGTCTTTATGTAATTCTGCTTTTGCTTTTAAATCAGCCACATCAATATTTCCTGCTGCATCACATGCAACCACTACCACTTTAAATCCAGCCATTACTGCACTTGCAGGATTTGTTCCGTGCGCACTAATTGGAATTAATACAATATCACGATGCGCTTCATTGCGTGCTTGGTGATAAGAACGAATTGTTAATAATCCTGCGTATTCTCCTTGTGCACCGCTATTTGGTTGTAAGCTGCAAGCAGAAAATCCTGTTGTTTCACATAAATAGGCACTTAATTCTTTTGCTAATTCTTGGTATCCTAAAGTTTGATGACTTGGTGCAAATGGGTGCATACTACTAAATGCTGGCCAGCTCACTGGAATCATTTCAGTTGCTGCATTTAATTTCATAGTACAACTACCTAAACTAATCATACTTGTATTTAAAGACAAGTCCTTATTCTCTAAGTACTTGATATAACGCATCATTTGTGTTTCACTATGGTGCGTATTAAATACAGGGTGTAATAAATATTTAGATGTTCTTGCTAATCCTTGTTGAATATTAGCATTTTTAACACTTGCATTGGTAGCGTTTGCTTTTTTGCCAGTCAATTTTTCAAACAAGGCAACAATGCTTTGGATATCTGCAGCGGCAGTTGTTTCGTCAATAGTTATACTTACACTTCCGTCATTTAAGAAGTTGAAATTAATTTCAGCCTCAGTCGCTAATTGCTTTAATGCAATTGTGTCAAAACCACTAACATGTAAAGTATCAAAATAAAATGCATTGGCTTGTTGTAAACCCAATGATTGCAGTTGTTGATCTAAGCTTTGAGCAAGGCCATGTACTTTTTCAGCAATTTTCTTAATTCCTGCTGGCCCGTGATATACGGCATACATAACTGCAATATTTGCAAGCAATGCCTGAGCTGTACATATATTGGAAGTTGCTTTTTCTCTTTTAATATGTTGCTCACGTGTTTGTAATGCCATTCTTAATGCACGATTTCCTTGCGCGTCAATACTAACTCCAATTAAACGGCCAGGCATGCCTCTTTTAAATTCGTCTTTAGTAGCAAAGTAAGCTGCATGTGGTCCTCCAAATCCCATTGGCACACCAAAACGTTGTGTGTTACCAACCGCCACATCTACATCCAATTCGCCTGGGCTCTTTAATAATGTTAATGCTAAAATATCGGCAATTAATATTACTAAACCACCTGCTTGGTGTACTTTTTCAATAAATGATGCGTATTCTTCAATACTTCCTTTGCTATTTGGGTATTGTAATATGGCTCCAAAGAAACTATTGTCAATACTAGTTGATTGATAGTCTCCTTCAATTAAATGAATTCCAATTGGATTAGCACGAGTTGCTAATACATCTTTTGTTTGAGAAAATATATTTGCATCCACAAACAATTTTGGTTGTGTGATATTATCTCCTTTATTAACATGGTTAAAAATCATTGCCATCGCCTCAGCAGCAGCTGTTGCTTCATCTAATAAAGATGCATTTGCGATAGGTAAGCCAGTTAAGTCAGATACCATTGTTTGGTAGTTCAATAAACTTTCTAAACGACCCTGCGCAATTTCAGCTTGGTAGGGAGTGTATTGTGTATACCAACCTGGGTTTTCAAAAATATTTCTAAGAATTACACTAGGTGTGATAGTTCCATAGTAACCTTGACCAATAAAATTTTTAGCAATGATATTTTTGTCTCCAATAGCTTTAATGGAATTTAACATCTCAAATTCAGTTAGCCCACTTGGGATATTCATTGGCTTTTTCAATCGAATGTTATTCGGGACTGTTTTTTCTATTAATTCGTTTAAAGATTTTGCGCCAATGCTTTCTAGCATTTTTTGTGTGTCGGCATCACTTGGGCCAATATGTCTTTTGATAAACTCAGCACCACTTGTACTTGATTGCAACATAAAAGGAGGTTTTAAATGGCCACAAAGATACTTAATAATCAAAGGATAAGGAATGCTTTTAGAGAAGGTGGGGAAAGCTTGTGGATGAACTCGAAAATCGCTACTTTTGGAGCTATGATTGACCCTTCTGTTGAACATTTATATGAAACTCCGGCTCCGGAGATACTCAAAAAGTTTCAAAATTTTTTGAAAAGGGTGGACAAGCGCGTTATCTTAAAACAATTGCCCGACTTGCATGAGGCGGCTTTTGGGAAAATTGATTGTTTGGATTGTGCCAGATGCTGTAAAAATTACTCTCCTCGCTTTAAAATGCCGGATATAAAACGAATCAGCAAGGCAATGGGTATGAAAGAAGTTGCTTTTATCGAAAAGTATCTTTCAATGGATAATGAAGGCGATTATGTGGTTAAGACTAAGCCATGTCCTTTTTTAGATCAAGATAATTCCTGTAGTATATACGATTATCGACCATCGGATTGTGAAAGGTTTCCTTATACAGATGAAGATGTGTTTTTTAAAAGAGATAAAATCACTATGAAGAATGCAGAATTTTGTCCTGCAGTTCATGATGTGATGATTGGCCTTTTAGCAAAATAATAATCCAATAAAATCTGGCTTTTACAATGTTAGTACTCCATTTTACGTAAGCTTGGTGCCTTAAACCAAGTGGTGAATACAACAAGTAAAGTCATGGAGCCTCCAAAAACAACCGAAGGAATTACCCCTATTAATTTTGCAGCTACCCCACTTTCGAATTGACCTAGTTCGTTGCTGCTGTTTATAAACATAGAATTTACACTCATCACCCTTCCTCGCATATGATCGGGTGTTTTTAGTTGTACAATTGTGCCACGGACAATCATACTAAAGCCGTCTAAAATGCCACTTAATACTAGGGCTGCGAAAGAAATCCAAAATATTTTTGAAAGTGCGAATACAATAATGCAAATGCCAAATCCACCCACTGCAAGTAATAATTTTTTACCTTGGCCAGCGTTAACTGGGAAAATTGTAATGACAAAAATAACAAGTATTGCTCCAATATCAGAAGCAGCATTTAACCATCCAAATCCAATGGGGCCTACATTTAAAATGTCCTTTGCAAATACAGGAATCATGGCCACTGCGCCGCCAAATAATACAGCAAATAAGTCCAAAGATAAAGCGCCTAAAACCTCCTTGGTATTGAATACAAAACGCAAGCCTTCTTTCACACTTTCCATTGGCTTTTTATCCATTACAATGTCCGCGTGAGGAGGTTGCGCATTAATTTTTGAAATAAATATAAATCCCAAACTCACTAAACAAACTACCACTATTAAGGCGCCGGTATGGCCGAAGCCCGCTATAATAAATCCAACAGTAGCATGTCCTAAGATAGAAGCGGTTAGCCAAATGCCTTGGCTCCAGGTAGTTGCATTTTGTAATATATTTTTTGGCATGATGCCGCCCACAATAGTTCCAAAACTAGGCCCAGTAAATGAGCGAATAATACCTGTACAGAAAATTAAAAAGTATATGCCAATGGCAATCACAAGGGTGTTATTATTGACGGCATGATCAGCTTTATCGTTATAAAAAGAAAGACCTAATAAAGCCAATGCGCAAACCCAATACAATACTACTCCACGTAGTAGGAGTTTTCTTTTTTCACTTATATCAATTACATGTCCTGCGTATAGTGCTAATGAAACTGCAGGGATTACTTCGGCAAGTCCAATTAGTCCAATTGCAAATGGCTGCTTGGTTAATTCATAAATCCACCAACCTACAAGCGTACCCATCATTCTCAATCCCATGATAAACAAAAATCTCCCAATCATTAAGTTTCTAAATTCAACTACTCTTAGGGCAGCGAAAGGATCGTTTTTGGTATTTATTGGGGATGGTTCCATATTGCTAAATTAAGGCAAATTAAAATAGTGCTGGCCTTCATCTAAGTCTTTATCTAGGGCATCGGTGATTACCTTAAAATGCGCTTCGTTGTATAAAAAATCAGCATTGCTAGCGTCAACAAATATAGTTCTTATATTATGTTGCTTGATATAGCTTGTATAGGTCTCTTGAATTTTAAACAAGTATTCATCTGGAATTGCTTGTTCAAACTTTCTGTTTCTTTTTTTGATATTTCCTTGTAGTCGATTTACAGGGGCGTGTAAATAAATGATAATATCTGGAGGGGTTAACTGCTGATAAAATACATCAAACATTTTTTGATATAACCTAAATTCTTCTTCTGGTAAATTTACTTTTGCAAACAACAAGCACTTTGTAAAAATGTAATCAGAAACAGTTACTTCTTGAAAGAGGTCTTTGTTTTTAATTAATTCCTGTTGTTGTTTAAATCGCTCAGCTAAAAAAAACAACTCCAATGGAAATGCGTATTGCTTTGGGTTTTCGTAAAATTTTGTCAAAAAAGGATTTTCTGCAAATTCTTCCAAAACCAATTTGGCATTATAATGTTGAGATAATAAATGTGAAAGCGTCGTTTTTCCCGCGCCTATATTTCCCTCAATTGCTATAAAACGATAATTCATATTTTTCTATTCTACTTGGTCAAATATAGTTAGCGAAGTGGTTATAAATCTGTTTTTTTATACACAGATAAAGAATCTCCACATTCTTTCAACAATGCATCATTTGACTTATTTAAAATAGGGTGAATGTAGTTTGGTGCAATTTCGGCCAATGGCATTAACACGAATCTGCGATCGGCTAATTTAGGGTGCGGGATGGTTATTAGCTTGTTTGAAATTACGTCATTATTGTAGTAAATAATATCCAAGTCAATTGTTCTTGGGCCCATTGGAATATCCCTTTTGCGCCCCATTTTAATTTCGATATCTAATAGTTTATTCATAATACTATCAGCATCAAGTGTAGCGTTCAAAAAAATTGCTTGATTCAAAAAATCAGGTTGATCGGTATTGCCCCAGGCTGCCGTTTCGTAAATGGAAGAAACTAGTTGGATTATGCCAATTTCTTCATTAATTAAATGGATTGCCTGTACAAGGTTTGCCATTCGATTGCCCATATTGCCACCTATCAAAAGGTAAACTTTGTTCATACAAGGATTATAAAAGTAGCCCAAATATCCATAATTTTACAGCGCAACCCTATTTTAGCTTCTACTATTTTGAGGGTATTGTTTTCCACATCAAAATTAAGTATGAAAAATTTTTTCAAAATTGTTTTAGCATCATTCGTTTCATTAGTTATATTCTCAATTCTTGGACTTGTTTTTATCTTTGTGATTGCCACTGCATTGTCTTATGAAGAGCCAAAGCAAATTGCACCTAATTCGGTGTTGGTTTTAGATATAGCAGATAATTTCCCAGAGCAAGCAAAAAATGATGCTTTCACAGAATTACTAAATAAAAAGAAAGGAAAAGTGTCAGGTTTGTCTGAATTGATTGGATTAATCCGACATGCCAAAACCGACCCATCAATTAATGGCATATATATCAAATGCCAACAAAATCCAAATGGGTATGCTGCAACTGAAGAGATTAGATTAGCATTATTAGATTTCAAAAATTCCCATAAATTCATAATTGCTTTTGGAGAAACCATTACCCAAAAAGGGTATTGGATTGGTGATGTGGCAGATAAAGTATATACACATCCTCAAGGTGGATTGGAGTGGTCGGGGTTCTCTTACGAAACGATGTTTTTAAAAGGATTGTTGGATAAATTAGAAATTCAAACACAAGTTTTTTATGCAGGCAAATTCAAAAGTGCTACAGAGCCTTTTAGATATACTGAAATGTCTCCAGCCAATAAATTGCAAACCAGCGTTTGGTTAAATGGGGTTTACAATTGCTTTATCCAAGGGGCATCAGCACAAAGAAATATTTCCATAGATAGTTTAAAAATGTTTTCGGATAAAGGGTTGGTACAAAATGCAAGTGATGCTTTAAAATATCATTTGGTAGATGGTTTAATGTATGATGATGAAGTAAAAAAGATAATTGCGCAAAAAGTGCATGTTTCCAATCCGAAAGATATTTTGTTTGTTGGAATGAATGAATATGCATCTTCGGTAAATATAAGAGCATCCGGAACTGGAAAAATTGCGATTGTTTATGCAGATGGTGATATAGTAATGGGTAAAGGGCAAAATAATAGCATTGCTAGTGATGATTATAGAGCTTTGTTGCAACGAATTCGTAATGATAAAAGTATTGGGGCAGTTGTGTTAAGAGTGAACTCGCCAGGAGGAAGTGCATTGGCAAGTGATATTATTTGGAGAGAGTTGGAGTTATTAAAAAAAGAAAAGCCAGTTGTGGTAAGCATGGGGAATTATGCAGCATCGGGCGGTTACTATATTTCGTGTAATGCTGATTCTATTTTTGCAGATGCAAATACAATTACTGGTTCAATTGGTGTTTTTTCAGTGGTGCCAAATTTAAGTGGCTTCTTGAAAAATAAATTAGGCGTAACTTTTGATCGAGTTAACACAAGCACCTATGCAGATGCGCCAAGTTCTACAAGGCCATTAAATGCAACTGAACAAAGATTTATGCAAGCCGGGGTGGATAGTATTTATTTTGCATTTAAATCAAGAGTTGCTCAGGGACGAAAAAAATCGGTTGAGTATATTGACTCTATTGCACAAGGAAGAGTTTGGACAGGTTCGGATGCGGTTAAGGTTGGGTTGGTAGATAGAGTAGGTAATTTAAATGATGCCGTTGCTGCTGCTGCAAAAATGGCAAATTTAAAAGGGTATGGATTAAAATCATATCCTGAATCAAAATCATTTATTGAAGATTTAATTGAAGGATATGAGGATAAAGTAAAAACAAAAGCAATTCAACAGGAAATTGGGGTAGATCAGTGGAATGTATTGCAACAATTCAAATCCATTAAACAAATGGTTGGTCAACCTCAAACGCGAATGCCTATCTTTGTAGTGAATCATCCATAATAATTATATGCGTCCATATAGTCAATTAAAAGCAATGTTGGCAATTACAAAAGCCAGCTTGCATTCGATATCTCGAAGTCCATCAGCTATCGTTTTTAGTATTGCCTTTCCTTTAATATTTATTTTAGTTTTTGGATTCATGAGCAGTGGAGGCAATATTAATGTTACCGTTGCATTAGAAAAAAGTGCTGATACAAATAATGTGGTGTATAATTCGATAAAGCAAATCCCAGGATTGAAATTTGTGAATGGGGACACGCTTAAAATGAAGAATGAGTTATCTAAAGGGCGTATCACAGCAATGATTGATATTCAAAAGTCAAGCAATCCAAATGCACCTTATATAATTAATTTGAGAAGTTCCGAAGCTGCAAATCCTCAAAACGTTCAGTTAGTAAAGTCTATATTAAACGCAGTAATAGGGAATATTAATAAAGGGGCTTACCCAAATGCACCTACCATTGCGGTAGTCAATAATACAGTTCAGCAGGTGCCAGGAAGAATTTATCGTACGATTGATTTTATTTTGCCTGGGCAAATGGGGTTTTCATTATTGAGTGCGGGGATTTTTGGAGTAGCCTTTGTATTTTTTAATTTAAGACAACAATTGGTTCTAAAAAGATTTTATGCAACACCTATACGCAGGCTATACATTATTTTAGGAGAAGCTTTAAGCAGGGTAATATTTCAATTATTGACTGCAATTATTATTATTGCAATTGGTCATTTTGCTTTTAAATTTACGCTTGTACATGGTTGGGCTACTTTTGGAAGTATTATGGCACTTAGCTTTATAGCACTAGTTTTATTTATGGGTTTTGGATTTATTGTAAGTGGGGTTGCTAAAAATGAAAGTACTATTCCACCTTTAGCAAATATTTTCACCTTGCCTCAATTTTTGTTAGCAGGTACCTTTTTTTCAATTGATAATTTCCCTACTTGGATGCAGCCTTTTTGTAAAATATTGCCATTGACTCATTTTAATAATGCAATGCGTGATATTGCATTTGAAGGCAATAGCTTGTTGGATTCTTGGGGAGACATTTCGGTATTGTTTATTTGGATTGTTATTGTGTATACAATTGCATTCAAAACTTTTAAATGGGAATAAATGCGGTTACTTAAATTGATAATTATAAGCTTGTTTGTATTAGGTGCTATTGTGACATCTATTTCAGCATTATTTCCAAGTACTGTAATGGTGTCTAGAGCAATGGAAGTTGGGGCTACTTCACAGCAAATTGCACATTACACTTCCGATTTAAATGAGTGGAATAAATGGATGAGTGATTGGAAAGAAAATAAAGCAATATGGAAAGATAGCACCTTGTATATAGGGACACAGACCATAAAATTAGTTAGTAAAAGTGATAGTTCGGTTACTTTCGATTGGGTTGCTACCGGTCAACGTCCTTACATTGTTAAATTTGAATGGTTCCCAACTCAAAATGGCATTTATGTTATACACTGGTCATTTGAGCAACACGTTAAATGGTATCCTTGGGAAAAATTCCAAACCTTGCTAAATGAAAAAGTATTGGGTTATAAAATGGAATTAGAATTAGCTAACCTTCGCGATTTATTATTGCAGGATATCAATAAATAAATTATTTGTTTTTTTGCTGGTTTAAGAATTCAATATTTCTTTGTATGCCTTTTAGTTTTGATCTAAGCAAGGGTGATTTTTTAAACCTCGCCTTAAAGGTTGTTTCTTCAATAGCTAGCCAATCTTCACTTTGCATTTGTAATAATCCATTGAGTGGTTTAAATTGTTTTTCATGATTCGCCTGGCTAAAACTATTCCAAGGACAAACATCCTGACACACATCACATCCAAATGCCCATTCTTTAAATGGTCTATCCGTCTCAATTGTTTCTTTCTTTAATTCAATAGTGAAGTAACTAATACAGTGATTGGCTTCAATGGTTCTGTCGGGTAAAATGGCTTGTGTTGGACATGCATCAATGCATTTAGTACAACCTCCACAATAATCTTTAGGCAAAGGATCGTCATAGATTAATTCCAAATCAATAATAAGGGTTGCGATAAAAAAGAAAGAACCTGCTTTATGTCGAATTAAATTTCCATTTTTACCTATCCATCCAGCACCTGATAATTGTGCCCATGATCTTTCCAATACAGGAGCGGAGTCAACGAATCCTCGGCCTTCAATAGGGCCAATCATCGCGCGCATCGTATCTAAAAATTCAAATAGTTGTTGTCTTATTACTTCGTGGTAGTCGGCGCCATATGCATACTTTGCAATTTTAGCATTCTGTAAATTTCCCAAAGCAATAGATTCGCTATCTGGGTAGTAGTTTTTTAAAAAAGTAATCACTGACTTTGCGCCTGGAACCAATTTTGTCGGATCAGTTCTTAAGTCAAAATTATTTTCCATATAGGCCATTTCTCCATGGTAACCTTTGGCTAACCACTGCTCTAGTCTTCTTGCATCTTGGGTAAGTTCCTTTGCTTTGGCAATACCACAATAGTCAAATCCCATTTGTTGGGCTAACTCCTTTATAAATGTAGTGTTTGAAAATTCGTTCACGCTGTAAAAATAGCAGAAAAACCTTGATGCAACTGACTTTAATTCCGATTTGGTTGATATTCTGTGACATTATAACTTATATCATAGATTGGCGCTTGTTTTGAGCATACCTTACTATAAATAAACAATACCATGAATTTAAATCAATATACAATTAAGGCGCAGGAAGCAATTCAAGCTGCGCAGCAATTGGCCTATAATAATAGCAATGCATCCATTGAAACGGCGCATCTATTAAAAGCCATTTTACTAGACAAAGATAGTTCTACCGAGTTCTTGTTAAAAAAGAACAATGTGAATCCTGTTTTAGTACTTCAAAAAACGGATGAGTTAATTAATATATTAGCGAAACAACAAACTGGTGAGCCTGCCACAAATGTGAGTAGAGACATGAATGCAGTGTTGTTAAAATCAAATGCAGCGTTAAAAACATTTGGGGATGAATTTGTGACTGTTGAACATATTTTAATTGCCATATTGCAAGTGAATGATGCAACAGGTAAAATATTAAAAGATGCAGGGCTTACAGAAAAAGGGTTGGTTACTGCCATTAAAGAATTGCGTAAGGGAGCAACAGTAAATTCTGCAACACAGGAAACACAGTTTCAGTCTTTGTCAAAGTATGCGAAAAATTTAAATGATTTAGCGAATAAAGGTAAGTTGGATCCGGTAATTGGTCGTGATGAAGAAATAAGAAGAACCTTACATATCCTTTCACGCCGAAGCAAAAATAATCCAATTTTAGTGGGAGAGCCAGGCGTTGGTAAAACAGCCATTGCAGAAGGATTGGCAATGCGTATTGTAAATGGGGATGTACCTGATAATTTAAAGAGTAAAATTATTTACGCTTTGGATATGGGGCAATTAATTGCTGGCGCAAAATATAAAGGGGAGTTTGAAGAACGTTTAAAAGGAGTGGTGAAGGAAGTAGCGGACAGTGATGGCGAAGTGATTTTGTTTATTGACGAAATTCATACCCTTGTTGGTGCCGGTGGCGGAGAAGGCGCTATGGATGCAGCCAATATTTTAAAGCCAGCATTGGCAAGAGGGGAATTGAGGGCCATTGGTGCAACTACATTAGCGGAATATCAAAAGTTTTTTGAAAAAGACAAAGCTTTAGAGCGTCGTTTTCAAAAAGTAATGATTGATGAGCCAAGCAAGGAGGATGCCATTTCTATTTTAAGGGGATTGAAAGAGCGCTATGAAACACATCACCATGTGCGTATTAAGGATGAAGCAATTATTGCTGCTGTCGAGCTATCGAGCCGTTATATTACCGATCGTTTTTTGCCAGATAAGGCCATTGATTTAATTGATGAGAGCGCTGCAAAATTACGCTTAGAAATGAATTCCATGCCAGAGGAGTTAGATACATTAATGCGTCAAATTCGTCAATTAGAAATTGAAAGAGAGGCCATAAAAAGGGAAAACAATCCGGAGCAATTAAAAGCATTGAACATTGATATAAGCAACCTTACGGTGCAGCAAGATACATTGAAAGCTAAATGGTCTGCCGAAAAAGATATTGTTGATAAAGTGCAAAAAGCAAAATCCGATATTGAAAAATTAAAACAAGAAGCTGAAGTTGCTGAGCGTAATGGTGACTATGGTAAAGTAGCTGAAATCAGATACGGAAAAGTTAAAGAGCAAGAGGCAAATTTAGAAAATTGGACAAAGGAGCTAAATGAATTAGGGGCTAATGAAAAACGCTTAATGAAAGAGGAAGTGGATGCCGAAGATATTGCTGAAAATGTAGCAAAAGCAACAGGAATTCCGGTGAGTAAAATGATGCAGTCTGAAAGAGACAAATTATTGCAGTTGGAGGAAGAGTTGCATAAGCGTGTTATTGGTCAAGAGGAAGCGATAACTGCTGTTTCTGATGCGATTAGACGAAGTAGGGCAGGTTTGCAAGATCCTAAAAAGCCAATTGGGTCCTTTATTTTTCTCGGTACCACAGGCGTGGGTAAAACAGAGTTAGCCAAAGCTTTGGCGGAATACTTATTTGATGATGACTCCATGATGACCCGAATTGACATGAGTGAATATCAAGAAAAGCATTCGGTATCAAGATTAGTGGGTGCGCCTCCGGGCTATGTTGGTTATGATGAAGGTGGTCAACTTACAGAAGCGGTAAGAAGAAAGCCATATAGTGTAGTGTTGTTGGATGAAATTGAAAAAGCGCATCCAGATGTTTGGAATATTTTATTACAAGTATTAGATGATGGTCACTTAACGGACAATAAAGGAAGAACGGTGAATTTCAAAAACACTATTATTATCATGACCTCTAATATCGGTAGCCATATCATTCAAGAAACTTTTGAAGGAGTTACAGATAAAAACCTGGAATCAAAAATGGAGCAATCCAAGACCGATGTAATGACTTTGTTAAAGCAAACTATTCGTCCTGAATTTTTAAATAGGGTAGATGAAATCATTATGTTCTCTCCATTATTACAAAAACAAATGGCATCGATTGTTAAAATTCAATTGAATAATTTAAAGCAATTGGTTGCAGAAAACGGAATGCAAATTGAGTTTAGTGATTATTTAATTGAGTTTTTATCTGAACAAGGGTTTGATATGCAGTTTGGGGCAAGACCTTTAAAAAGATTGATTCAAAAAATGGTTGTCAATGAATTGAGCAAGAAAATATTAAGTGGAGAAATTGATAAGACTAAGAAAGTGCTAATTGACATTTTTGACGGGTTGATTGTCTTTAGGAATGAAGCTTAATTTTTTTGTATCTTTATCCAACTATGGCAAAAAATAACAGAAAAGCTGCGGTAGGATTTATTTTCCTAACCTTATTAATTGATGTAATTGGCTTGGGGATTATTATTCCTGTAATGCCTCAGTTAATAAAGCATTTAATAGGAACCGATGATATGAGTACGGTTTCCATTTATTCTGGCTGGCTTACATTTTTGTATGCTACCATGCAGTTTCTGTTTTCCCCATTAATAGGAAGCTTAAGCGACAAATATGGTCGTCGACCAGTTTTATTATTTTCGCTTTTAGGCTTTGGCTTAGATTATTTGTTTCTAGCATTTTCGCCAACTATTTGGTTTTTATTTATAGGAAGAACTATTTCTGGGATTACAGGTGCTAGTTTCACAACTGCTTCAGCTTACATGGCTGATATTAGCGATGATAGTAATCGCGCGCAAAATTTCGGAATGATTGGTGCTGCATTTGGTGTTGGTTTTATCATTGGACCTATGTTAGGAGGGTTTTTAGGTGAAATTAGTCCTAGACTTCCATTTATTGTAGCTGCTTGTTTAGCATTAGTGAATGCATTATATGGATATTTTGTATTGCCAGAATCTTTATCTATTGAGAACAGAAGAGCATTTGATATCAAAAGGGCAAATCCATTAGGGGCACTTAGTCACTTAAAAAAATATCCAGCAGTTTCTGGATTGATTTTATCTTTAGTGCTCATTTATATTGGTGCGCATGCTGTTCAAAGTAATTGGAGTTTTGCAAACATCGAAAAATTTAAATGGAGTCCAAGAATGATTGGAATGTCATTAGGCGCAGTTGGATTATTAGTTGGTATTGTGCAAGGCGTTTTAATTCGATTTATAAATCCTAAATTAGGTAATGAAAAAAGTGTGTATGTAGGTATCGCTTTATATGCAGTTGGATTGTTTTTATTTGCCTTTGGAACCTCCTCGTTTATAGATAAATCTTCGGGATGGGTTATGTTCGTATTTTTAATTCCATATTGTTTAGGCGGAATTTCGGGTCCTGCATTGCAGTCGCTAATTTCAGTACATGTGCCAAAAAATGAACAAGGAGAACTGCAAGGTTCACTTACTAGTATAATGAGTGTAACTTCGATTGTTGGACCTTTGTTAATGACGGGGTTGTTTTCTTATTTTACCAATCCAAAACATACTATCTATTTTCCTGGCGCTGCCTTTTTAATGGGGGCAATTTTGATGCTTTTAAGTGCAATTGTTGCCTATAATGTATTGAAAGACGATCCTGTTGTTAAAGCACATGAGCCAAAGGCATAGTTTTGCCTAATTAATGCAGTTTGCGTGTTATATTTGTGATCAAATAAAGGTACATATGACGCAATTAATGATACAGCTTCAAGAGACAGCAAATTTTATAAAATCTAAGGTGAGTGAATCGGCATCTACTGCAATTATTTTAGGCAGCGGATTGGGAAATTTAGCCTCCAAGATTGAAGTTGATTTTGAACTTCCTTATGCTGCGATACCTCATTTTCCTGTAAGCACAGTTGAAGGACATAAAGGCCGTTTAATTTTGGGTACATTGAATGGAAAAAAGGTTTGGGTAATGGAAGGTCGTTTCCATTTTTATGAAGGGTATACCCCACAACAAGTAGTTTATCCTGTAAGGGTTTTAAAATTATTAGGTGTCGAAAATTTATTATTATCAAATGCGGCTGGTGGCGTGAACCCCAATTTTGCTGTAGGGGATTTGATGATATTAAAAGACCATATTAGTTTATTTACCATTAATCCTTTATTGGGAAAAAATGAAGAGGCATTAGGTACAAGATTTCCAGACATGAGTGAACCTTATGCTGAAATTTTTATTCAAAAAGCTAAAGCAATTGCTTCGGCTAATGGAATCGAATTGCACGAGGGTGTATATGTAGGTGTGACAGGTCCAACTTTTGAAACAAGAGCTGAATATAAATTAATTAAAGCAGTGGGTGGGGATGTTGTTGGAATGAGTACGGTACAAGAAAACATTGCTGCAGTTCATTGTGGGATGAAGGTATTTGCAATTAGTGTGGTAACGGATTTAGGAATTCGTGAAGACAACAATGTGATCACACACGAAGAAGTATTAGAAGCTGCAAATGCCGCAGAGCCTAAGTTGACTTTAATTTTTAGCGAATTACTTAAAGAAATCGCTTAATTCAATTAGCATGTTTTTTTTCAACAAACATCTTTCTTTTTTTATTTCAATGCTTCTTTTGTGTACAGTAGCGTTATCGCAACAAACAACACAAATGATGGGAAGTAATTATGGACAAGGGGGGAGAAATGTACAAACAGTAGGAAAAAAAATTGACTCTTTGCAAAGAAGAGATAAAAATGCCGACTCTATTACAATTTATTTCAAGTACTACAACTCCAATGAAATTCAAAAGTTAGATTCAAGCATTAATGATTTTTATGTACACTACCCGATACCTTATACATCATATAATTTAGGAAATTTGGGAACTGCGAGTAAATCTTATTTATTCAACGCAAGTAAACAGATAGGGTGGGACGATGGATTTCATGCTTATGATGGGTATAATTATACATTAGAGAATACGCCTTTTTACCAAACCACCCGACCTTATACCGAATTCGGATATTTATTAGGAGGCAAGGGTGAGCAAATGGTGGAAGTTAAGCATACACAGAATAAACAACAACAACTTAATTTTTCATTTGAATATAGGTTTAGCAATGCTCCTGGAAATGTGAAAAATCAGAATGCGAATATGAATAATATGCGCATTACAGCTCATTTTCAATCCAAAAGAAAACGCTATGAATCCTATTTTGCCATGTTGTTTAATACCACAGCTTCATCAGAAAATGGAGGTTTAAAAAATGCTGCCTTGTTAGATAGTTTATCCTTGAATGATCCATTTGAGTTAGACACAAGATTAGGAGTGAGTGGGGCATCATTTAGGAATCCATTTAATACTAACATAGCAACAGGGACTACCTATAACAGAAATACATTTGATTGGAAACAAACTTATGATTTTGGGCAAAAAGATTCTATTGTAAAGGACACAATAGTTACACATTTGTTTTATCCAAGATTGCGATTACAAAACGAAATTAAATTGCAAAGTAGTCAATTTTCTTTTGCAGATGCCAATCCAAATACCACTAACTATTTGCAATATTTCGGGGTTGTTTATGATACCTCTGCTGCGCTCAAAATAGTTGATAATTGGAAGGTTTTTTCTAACGAATTTAGTTTAGTGAGTTTCCCTGAAAAATTGAACAGCAATCAATATTTACAAGTTGGTGCTGGGTACGCACAAATGATTGCTAATTTAAATGGAGCAGAAGCTTGGAATAATTATGATATTTACGGTATTGGGACGTATAAAAATAAGACCAGAAATCAGCTTTGGGATTTATTAGCAACAGGTAAACTATATCTAAATGGATTTCATGCGGGTGACTTTAGTGCCCAGGCTGCATTATCAAGAATTTTGTCAAAAAATGGAACATTTTTACAAATGTCATTTCAAAATTTAAATAGAACTCCATCCTTAAATACATTAGGTGTAACACAATTTCCCATTAATGCGCTCAAATCAATCACTAAAGAAAATACTACTCAGTTTGACGGCTTAATTGGGAATAAAGCAGCAGGATGGAATGCAAGTGTGAGCTATCAGTTGATTCAAAATTTTCAATATTATGAAAACGGGTTTCAGCCAGTAGTTTATGGAAGTGTTTTAAATTATTTAAGAGGTCAAGTTGAACATAAGATTGGCATTAGTAGTCATTGGAGCTGGTATGATCAAGTCACGATGCAAGTAGTAGATCCTAATGCTCCAATTCATGTTCCCTTTTTAGTAACAAGACAAAGACTTGCATTTGAAGGAAATTTTTATAAAAATTTAAATCTTTCAACTGGCTTGGAATTAATTTATCATACCAATTATAAAGCGGATGCTTATATGCCATTCACAGGGCAGTTTTATTTGCAAAACAGTTTTACAACACAAAATAGACCCACAGCCAATGCATATTTGAATTTTATGATTAAGCGATTTAAGGGCTATGTTAGACTTGAAAATTTAAATACTTTATTGCCTACAAGTAAAGCTATGGGAACCTCCTATAATTTTACTGCTCAAAACTATCCAAGTTTAGGTATGTGGTTTAGGGTTGGTATTTGGTGGAATTTTATCAATTAATTGACATATAGTCATTCAATTTAATCCGGTTCTTTTGTAACTTTATTTAATAAATCAACTTATTTTACAATTAAATCTATTTTATGAAAAAGATAATGCTCAGCAGTTTATTTTTATTAGCAATTGGTTTTTTTGCCCAAGCTCAAAATCCAAGTGGCATTAAAGTAGCAGGAAATTGTGGGATGTGTAAAAAGCATATCGAAAAAGCAGCAAAAGATGCAGGCGCAACAACAGCTAATTGGGATAAGGTTTCTAAGTTATTAATCGTTTCATTCGATCCTACTAAAACGACAAATGAAAAAATTGAAACTTCCATAGCGGCTGCTGGTTATGATACCGAACATAAGCAAGCTAGTGAAGAGGCTTATAAAAAATTAGACGAGTGTTGTCAATATGATCGAAAGACCAAAAAGCACTAATCTATAATTACTTATTTTTTATTGTGCTTCCAGTTTATTCTTCGTCCAACATAACATTTTACTGTGGTGCCATTGGAGGCATCTGTCAAGCCTTTGCCAATACCAAAATTGAATTCATACAAAGGGTGTAAGAATAAATCTAATACTAGATACAATTGATGCGTTTGTTCGGGCATTTTAATAGGGCTAAATACGGTACCTGTATTGCCATAATATTCAAATCCTATATTTGCTTTTTTAGATGCACTATATGCGTATTTAAAATTAGGCTCGAAATCATAAGTTCCTTTTGTAAATGAAATTCCAAGGCTAGGATTAAAGGATAAATAATGATCGCCGATGGTTTTATCCATTATAGGTCTAATTTCTGTTCCCCAATCTTTATCTTTATTATCGGGATCAATTGCACATCCTATTTCAGATGACAGACTCAAGCCAATTGGAAGATTCCACTCATCAGGTGCTTTTACTCTTGGTCTTATATTAGTACCAGTATATTGAGTTTTTCCATTGTTATTATAGGTGAAAATATAAAAACCGAATTCGAAATTTTCACTTATCCCTGTAGTTATTTCAAGTGTTTGTAAGAATGGGTGATATGCTTGATTTAATTTGGGGCCTGTAATTGTATAATTATTGTGAAGTTCAATCATTGTAGTATATTTTGGCGTAGTAGCAGCGCCATATACTTGTATTTCATTGGCGTCTTGAGCAAATGATACATTCATTATAAACAATGTGATAACCAATAAGCCAATTGCTTTACTATTTATAAATAATCTATTATTCATTTTTCTTAAGTTTAACTGCATTTTATTGTTTGAATTTTTATTTCTTTTAATTTATGTTGACTCTGTTTCAAAATAAGCCAAACTACCACCTACCCAGGTGGCAGTATTGTTATAGCTAACACCAATCATTTTTCCTTTGCTTATTCTAGCTAGGTTTAAGGTAGCCTTATATTTTTTTGATTGTTTGTCCCAAAAATAAAACAATCTTATTTCAGTTTTTGCAGGCCCTGAAGGTGTTTCAATAACGGGAGCGTATTCCACTTTGTGTTGCAATATCCAATTTTCAGGGTCTTTAATGTTTAGTATATCATTTTGAGTAACATCAATGATTACACCTTGCCCTGCAAACGAAAACAAAGGTTTTAGCACGTAATTATCTAAATCGTTAGGTAGTTCATTGATTTTATTTAAGAATTGAGTTAATGGCACTGCATCTGAATTCAAAAATGGCATTAAGTATTTGCTGATTCTATAATAATGATTGGGGTGAGTTACCCATTCCAATTTTAAATCTTGCAAAAGTAATTGAGCGCGCTCCTTCATTTCGATGGATTGTTTGTCAATCTCATCCCAAACTATCCTATTATATATTCGGTCAATTCTTTTTTTAATTCCTTCACGGGTATAGAATAATTCGCAACCCTCAGTGAAAATTTCTGAAAGACAAACTATTGGGATATTGATGAGTTGTTGAGTGCAATAAAAATCAATTTTTGTTTTTTGTTGATGTGGGTACAATTCCAAAAGAACAGTATGCTTATTTTGGTCACCACAAATAATTTGATTCAAATAAGATAAGTATGATTCGGTATTGTAACCATTTAAGTAAGGGGAGTATCCATTTGGCATTTCAAAATGCTTTTGAAATGCTTGATCATGAAAAACCTCAAAGCCAAATAAGGATGGGAATCCTTGCAGTTCGATTAATTTGGGTTCAATTTCATTTTTTTTATTTTTGCAAATTGCAAAGTCCATTACTATGCAGCAAGGCAAAGTGTTTTCATTGGGGGGTGTTGCAACCTGCGAAAATGACATTTCTGTTTTAGAAATAAAATCTGCACTTGTAATAAAAGCACAAATGTCATCTCCCGCTTTTAATAATTTATTTTTTGAAATGACATCAATGAAAATAGGTGTTTCTGCAAGTCTAAAGTCCAATGCTCCATGATTCAATTGGACAATATCAGATAACATATCATGATATTTTTTATCGCTGAATTGTTGATTGTAAATAGCTCTGATAGAAGGTATCATCCTGCAATTGCTTTATCTAAAAAGTTAGGTATTAAATGCTTATGCGTATTAATAATTGGAGAATTTTCGTCAAGATGATCCATGATTCTTTCCCATTTCTCAATACTAAATTCATTAACAACCGTTTCTTTTGTGGACGGTTCATTAAAATAGATTCTTAATTCTGCTAAGTCAGCTTCAGGATGAAATTGAACCCCGTACATGTTTTTCGAAAATTTAATAGCCATGATGGCTCTTTCCAATGGAACCTTTGGCCTCATTTTTTCTAACGCTAATATTTGAGCCCCCATCTTTTTAATTTTTTCATCATTGGGAGCAATGATTTGGTATGATCTGCTCTCTAGGGCATAAAAAGTTTCTTGTAATTCATTGAATAGGTCGTCTTCAATTAAGGTATGAACAGGTAAAATTCCAATTTGCTTTGACTTTCTTAAGCAAACCGTTCCTAAATCAAAATGTCGGCAAGCCAATTGAAAACTATGGCATATTAAAAATACAGGCTTCTCGAACGTATACATTTTCTCTAGCCAAACGGTAAAATCAATATCCCATTTTTCAGAAACTGAATCTAATGGAGAACCTGGACCACCACTTGAAATATAAATATCGAAATCCTGATTTGGAATTTCTCCATTTCCTCTTGTGTTAAATACAGTAACTGTTATTGCATTATTCCTAGATATACTCCAATCATTTAAAATATTATGTATGCAACGCATGCCTAAATTAGACACACCATCATACATATCAAGTATAGCAATTCTTATGGGTGTAGCGCCCATTATAGGTAGCTTAAATTTGTTTTCGGACTTAAAGTAAGCAAAGTTTCATACATCAATTCAATTGTATCAACAATGTCTTTTTTATGAATCATTTCCACCGTAGTATGCATATATCTTAATGGGATTGAAATTAAAACAGATGGGCAACCATCATTCGCATAAGCAAAACTGTCTGTATCTGTACCAGTGCTTCTACTCAACGCTCTAAATTGTACAGGAATTTTTTTATTTTTTGCAGTTTCTTCAACAATCGCTAATAATTTATTGTGAATGGCTGGCGCATAGGCTAATGAAGGTCCTTTACCACATTGGATATCCCCTTCAATCGCTTTATTAATCATTGGTGTATGTGTGTCATGAGTGACATCAGTAACAATTGCAATATTTGGTTTAATTCTGCGTGCAATCATTTCAGCGCCTCTTAATCCAATTTCTTCTTGAACAGCATTTACAATATATAAACCAAATGGCAATTTCTTTTTATTTTCTTTAAGTTGTCTTGCAACTTCTGCAATCATAAAACCACCAACACGGTTATCAAAAGCACGACCAATGATAAAGTCATTTGCTAATTCGTCAAATCCTTCTTGGTAAGTAACTACCGCGCCAACATGTATGCCTAAAGCTTCTGCTTCCTTTTTAGTTCTTGCACCACAATCCAATGTTAAATTTTCTACTTTAGGTTGTGGTTCTTTTTGGTCCGCACTACTATAACGTGTGTGAATTGCAGGCCATCCAAATACTGCTTTTACTGGCCCTTTTTTACCATGTATCCAAACGCGCATACTTGGCGCAATTTGGTGGTCTACACCGCCATTTCTTTTTAAATATATTAATCCCTGATCATTTATGTAATTAACAAACCAACTAATTTCATCAGCATGTGCTTCAATGACTACTTTAAATGCAGCATCTGGATTAATTACCCCAACTGCTGTCCCGTAAGGATCGGTAAAGGTAGTGTCAACATATTTTGAAATATAGTTTAACCAAATTTTTTGTCCACTTGACTCAAATCCAACAGGCGAAGGGTTGTTGATATATTCCTTTAAAAATTGGTATGCATCTGCTTGTATCAATTCCTTTTTTGCACTTGTTTTACTAGTTTTGCTGTTTGCTTTTGCCATAAAATGGGTTTGAGATTTATGAGTGCAAGATACTACATATTGGAATTATATTTTAGGGTGGTTTTAGGAGAATATTGATACTTTTGCAAATATGAATATGAAGGATTTACAGACCCCTTTTAATATCGATGAACTTTGGAGCTTAACGGATGCCAATTTTTTGCCAATTGCAAAAAAAGTGGCCTTTTATCAATCCCAAAACAATCCTGTTTATAAACAATGGATTTCATTATCTAATCAGCTTGTCGATAGTGCCGACACTATTAATGCAATCCCCTTTTTGCCTATTTCTTTTTTTAAAAATCAGGATGTATATATAGGTGAAAAGCCTGCCACCTTATTTGAAAGTAGTGGTACTACACAGGACGTAGTGAGCAAACATTGGGTAGTAGACACGGATATTTACGAGACTAGTTTTTTAAAATGCTTTGAACTTTTTTATGGTAGCCCCAAGGATTATTGCATCATTGGTTTATTGCCTTCTTATTTGGAGCGTCAATACTCATCATTGGTTTATATGGTGAATAAATTGATTGAAGTTTCAGAACATTCAGAAAGCGGATTTTATTTAAATGATTTTGCGCGCTTAGATATACTTTTAAAAAAACTGGAATCTCAAAAAATTAAGACTTGGTTTATAGGTGTCAGCTTTGCACTTATTGATTTTTCAAATGCCTACAATCAACAATTAATGTATACTACTGTTATTGAAACAGGGGGAATGAAAGGGAGGAAAGAGGAATTGACAAAAGAGGAGCTACATGCCTTATTATCCAATAACTTAGGAGTCAAATCAATACATTCTGAATATGGCATGACCGAGCTGTTAAGTCAAGCTTATTCATTAGGGGATGGATTATTTAAATGCCCTCCCTGGATGAAAGTGTTAGTAGGAGAGCAGGAGGACCCAACAGCATTAAAACTAGTTGGTAGAGGAATACTTCACATCATTGACCTAGCTAATATTTATAGTTGTTCCTTTATTGCTACCGAAGATATGGGCGAAGTATTTGAAGATGGCACTTTTAAAGTGCTCGGACGGGCCGATCATAGTGATCGAAGAGGTTGTAGCTTATTGGTTATTTAAACTAAGTAGGTATAAAGCTAATCCTTTAATAATTTTTCAATTTCTAGTAGGTAAGCAGGGTTAAGTGAATAATTGTATTGACGCTTATCTCCACTATCTCTATTTTTTATAAATAAAGAGCCTGTATTTTGGGTAGACATTTTAAATTTTTGATTAATTTTTATAAAATGATCACTTCTGCTTTTGTTTTGTGTTAATGTGTCTTTTTGTTGTACCCCAATTATTTTATTGATCGATTTTGTAGAAAGTTCCTCATTTTTGAGATTACTTTGATACAGTGCTTCTATTAATTCTTTTTCAATGATAGATAGAGAATTAAAAAAGTTATCATATAATATGGTGACCACTTCTTTGGGGATTCTTTTTCTTTTAAAAATATTGGATCTGATAATGATTACTATAAATAGAAATAATAGTAATAGGATAATATTTGATTTGTGGTCATTGTAAATGTGCCTAATTGTTTCCAATATGGAGGTACTATTATTATATATTTGGAAGGTGGTTTTGGTATTTAATTCTTTTAAATCAAGTTTGGCTTTAATCCAGTGTAAACTATTGTCTTTATTTAATTTTATAAAATAGATGTCATTTCCTAAGTTAAATTGAAAACCAGTTTGAATACCCCTTTTATCATCATTATAATTGCTTAGCCATAATTCTCGAAGTCTATTATTTTCATTACTATTAAATAACCCAATTTTATTCTTTTCAAAATCAACCCAATAAAAATCAAGTTGACTCTGAAAAATGTATAAATTTTTAAAGTGCAAGTCCATTTCGTGAGAATGTTTCAATTCGAAAATTCTTTTATAATCTGGAGTTAATTTTCCCAATGTGGACCAGGTTCTTGAATTAAAATCGAAAGTGTAACAACTATCGGTTGCTGAAGATTCAAATGAGCTTGGATAATTAGGGTAATAATAGGAATTGCTAACAAAAAGTTTCGGGTCTGTCCTTTGGTCATCAAAGTGAATAACCGCGTCTTTTTGGTCGTCAAAATAGGTTTGCACTGCTCTGTTCGCCTGAATCAATTCCCATTGATTTGTTTTAGTGCTATAATAGTTAATGATTCCTCTAATTTGCCAAAATCCAAGGCCGCCTACTTGAAATAGGGTATCCTTTACAAAGAAATTTTGTGCGTAAAAATTAACTCCAGAATGGATGGTATGATCAATTCTTTCAATGGTGACATTTCCTTTGTTTAATCGGGCTTTATACAATCTTCCTGTTCCTAAAGGTTGAATATAAACATCCTTGCCTTTCTTAATGATATTAGAATTGGTAAAAAGTTCATTTTCTAAACCAAAGCTAAAAGTATTGTTTAATGTAATGTTTGTATTGTTTACTGTATCCGACAATAACAATGACAATAATTGTATTTCATGTTTTTTTAATAGGTTATTATCCTTTTGTGCATTTATCGCAGATGACAAAAGGATAAGTACTATTAGATAAAAGAATCTTTTTATTAATTCTAACATATATCAAAAGTATAGAAAAAATACAATAAGAAATTTACTTATTTGTTTTACTTAAAATAATATAATATATTAATATGTAAGATTTTGATTATTAATATATAACTCCTTATATTATTTTTTCACTCCTTTCTTTATGTAATATAGAAAATAGTATACTCTTTATAGCAAATTTGTGATGTTGTTAGCGTAAGTGATAAAAATGAATTAAAGAAATATAATATATATAAAAATAATTATCCTTTGGGGGAAGGATAATCGGGGTGATCGGGATTAGTTCTGGTCACCCCAACTTTTTTTATAAGGAGGACACCTAAAATGACAAGGCTTGTACCTACCAATTGTTGCCATGTAAAAGATTCTCCCAATATCCAATTTGCTTGAAATAAAGTTGCCACTGGCCCAATGCTAGTAATGATGGCTAAATTATTACTTCCAACCCTTTTCATTCCAATACTAAGTAAGAAGGAGGGAATGACGGTAGCGATCAATGCAAGTGCTAAGACATACCATTTAATGGCATCTGGAATTAGGTAAATTAATGGTGTTTGAATTGTTGCCAATTGAGTTACAATAATATAATGTGAAAATATACCCACACTTGCAGCAAGCATGGCGATACTAGTATAAACACTTGCACCCATTTTTGGCACTAGCTTCCCAGTGCCTACCAAATAAAAGGCATAAGTAATTCCACATAATAAGACCATTGAGGATCCAAAAAGAAAAAGGTTTGTATTGGGCATTAATTTTAATTCCCCCCAATAGGCAATTCCGATACCTAAATAAGTTATCAAAATGGAATGCCATTGCCTTTTTGTGATTTCAACTTTAAAGATGATTCTGTTAATTACAACTGCTAAAGTTGGATAAATAAACAATATAATTCTTTCAATACCTGCTGATACATATTGCAAGCCAATGAAATCAAACAAGCTACTTAAATAATATCCAAGTAGTCCCATCGCAATAGCCCATAAATAGTGTGATTTTGTTATAGGGCCTTTTAATTTTGTTCTATTTAAAAGTAGAACAAACAGGTAAAAAGGAAATGCTATTAACATCCTCAACATCAACAATGTTGTAGCGTTAATAGCACTTTCTTTAAAACAAAGTTTTATCCAAATAGCTTTTGTGGAGAATAAAATGGTCCCTAAAATAGCTATTATAAAACCTTGATTATATAATTTATTCTGTTTTATACTGCAACATTAAAATCCCTCAATGCATCATTTAAGCTGGTCTTTAAATCAGTACTTGGTTTTCTTTGTCCAATAATTAAAGCACAACTTACTTGATAATCACCTGCAGGGAAAGTTTTGCGATAAGAGCCAGGTATCACAACACTTCTGGCAGGCACACGTCCTTTATACTCAATGGGTTCGCTACCACTTACATCAATAATTTTTGTGCTTTTTGTTAATACAACATTGGCACCTAAAACCACTTCTTTTTCCAAATGAACACCTTCTACAACAATACATCTGCTTCCAATAAAGCACCCATCTTCAACAATCACAGGGCTAGCTTGTAATGGTTCTAATACGCCTCCAATTCCAACACCACCACTTAAGTGTACATTTTTTCCAATTTGCGCGCAACTACCTACGGTTGCCCAAGTATCCACCATTGTTCCTTCATCAACAAAAGCGCCAATATTAACATAGCTAGGCATCAATACAACGTTCTTGGCTAAATAAGCACCATATCTTGCAACTGCATGCGGCACGGCACGTACCCCTAGCTCAGCATAACCCGATTTCAATAACATTTTATCATGAAACTCAAATGGGGCTAATTCCCAGGTTTGCATTTGTTGAATACCAAAATACATTAAAATAGCTTGCTTTACCCATTCGTTCACAATCCAATCATTGTCAACAGGCGCTGCTACTCTTAATCTTCCTTTATCCACTTCTTCAATTACTTCACGAATTGCATTGCTATAGGTTTCGTCTTTTAATAAAGCACGGTCGTTCCATGCTGCTTCAATTTTTGATTTTAAGTCCATTGTTTTCAATTTTGGCAAAAATACGGCTCAGGTGTTATTTTTTTCTCAATTCTTTTGCACAATAAACACCCCAATTTATTGTAGGTATTGTTTAATTTGCAGCATGTTTCCTTATAATGATGATATACAGGCTTGTATTAAAGTCCTTCAGGAAGGAGGGCTTATTTTATATCCAACCGATACGGTTTGGGGCATAGGCTGCGATGCAACAAATGAAAAAGCGGTTAATCGAATTTTTGAGCTAAAAAAACGCTCCGATACCAAGGCAATGATTGTGTTGGTGGAAAATGAAAACGCAATTTTGAACTATGTCCAAGTGGATGGCTTGCAAATATTTGATTATATAAAAGGGATACATAAACCAACTACTGTGATATATCCGCATGCAAAAAACCTAGCCAATAATTTGTTGGCCGAGGACGGATCAATTGCAGTTCGTATTTGTAAGGATAAATTTTGTCAAGAATTAATTAAGCAATTTGGTAAACCTATTGTAAGCACTTCGGCGAATGTGTCAACTTATCCAACTCCACTTTGTTTTAGTGATATTTCATTGGAAATTATGGAAGGAGTGAATTATGTTACAAAACATAGGCAAGATGAGATGGAAATGCAACAACCCTCTGCCATTGTAAAATGGGATGCCACAGGTGAACTAATTATTATTCGACACTAATTTTATATGAATTCCTAAAACTAAAATTTCTGCATGCAAAAAATTTGTGTCATTCAAACTGCTTTTATTGGTGATGTGGTATTAAGTACTTCGGTATTGGAATCATTGCATGCAAAATATCCTAATGCTCAAATAGATATTGTTGTTCGAAAAGGAAATGAAGCACTATTTACCCAACATCCTTTTGTAAATCAAGTTATAGTTTGGGATAAACAAAATCGAAAATATATAAATTGGTTTCAGGTATTGAAACAAATACGCGCGCAAAAATATGATGCGTTAATAAATGTTCAAAGATATGCTGCTACTGGATTATGGACTGTATTTTCTGGTGCAAAGATGAAAATTGGGTTTGATAAAAATCCATTTTCTTTTTTGTTTACACATAAAGTAAAGCATCAAGCCATGCAGCATGACTTGCATGAGATTCAAAAAAATCATGCGTTGGTTGTAGCTTTAGCACCAAGTATTCAATTGGTAAAGCCAATGCTTTATCCATCGGCTTCGGATTTTGAAAAAGTAAAACCATTTCAAGCTGAACCTTATATATGTATCGCTCCTGCTTCGGTTTGGTTTACCAAGCAATTCCCAATGCAACAATGGATTGTTTTTTTAAATCAATTACAATTTGATGGGAAGGTTTTTATAATTGGAGGTCCAAATGATAAAATTGTAGGAGATGAAATAATTGCTGGAGTTGATTCCAATGCAATAATGATTAATAAAGTGATCAACGTTGCTGGGCAATTTCATTTTTTAAGTTCGGCTGCACTTCAAAAAGGGGCTGTTTTGAATTATGTAAACGATTCAGCTCCTATGCATTTTGCTTCGGCAGTTAATGCGCCTGTAGTGGCTATCTATTGTTCAACAATCCCAGATTTTGGTTATGGGCCACTTTCGGATAATTCTTTTATAGTGCAAACCCAGGAAAAATTAGCTTGTAAACCATGTGGAATTCATGGTAAAAAAGCTTGCCCTTTAAGCCATTTTAATTGTGCTTTTACGATACAAATGCAACAATTGTATGCACCATTGGTACAAGTGAAGCAACATTAGTACATTTGCGCCATGCAGTTAGAACTTACACCTAGAGAAACGGAACTATTAAAGGCAGTGGCTGAAGCCGCAGCTAAAATAGGGGTGCCAGCTTTTGCTGTAGGCGGCTTTGTACGCGATAAGATATTGCAACGACCAACAAAAGATATTGATGTAGTTTGCATAGGCGATGGCATGGCATTGGCACAAGCATTTTCTAAGTTATTTCATCCTACACCACCAGTAGCTTTATTCAAAACTTTCGGAACAGCGCAGGTGAAATTTAATGATATAGAAATTGAATTTGTTGGAGCAAGAAAAGAAAGTTACGTTCGACATAGTCGTAAGCCCGAAGTGAGTCCAGGAACCATTGAAGATGATCAAAATAGAAGAGATTTTACTGTTAACGCATTGGCAATTGAACTAAGTGTAACTCATTTTGGAAATATAATTGACCCGTTTGGAGGGTTGGAAGATTTAAAAAATAAAATATTAAAGACGCCTCTTGCGCCAGCACAAACTTTTGATGATGATCCTTTACGTATGATGCGTGCTATACGATTTGCGACCCAGTTGGACTTCACTATCACCGAGCAAACATTTAAAGGCATTCAACAAATTGCAGATCGAATAAAAATTGTTTCACAAGAACGTATTACTGATGAACTTCAAAAAATAATGATGACAAAGCAGCCTTCAAAAGGTTGGTATTTATTAAAAGAAGCGGGGTTGTTGCAACATATTTTTCCTTTACTATTACAATTGGAAGGTGCTGAAACGTTAGATGGTATTGGGCACAAAGATAATTTTTCGCATACGCTACAAGTATTAGATAATGTTGCCAACACATCCAATGATATTTGGTTAAGATGGGCAGCTTTATTGCATGACATTGCAAAGCCAAAAACAAAAAGATTTGAGCCCGGATTTGGTTGGACTTTTCATGGACATGAAGTAGTTGGTGCTAGGATGGTACCCAAAATTTTTACCCAACTAAAATTGCCTTTGAATGAAAAAATGAAGATGGTGCAAAAATTGGTTGGCTTGCATCTTCGTCCTATTTCTTTAACAAAGGAAAATGTAACAGATAGTGCAATTCGAAGATTACTATTTGATGCAGGAGATGATGTTGAATTTTTAATGTTGTTGTGTGCTGCAGATATAACAAGTAAGAATCAAAATAAAGTAAAAAGATATTTACAAGGTTTTGAATTTGTAAAAGTACGTTTGCAGGAAGTGGAGGAAAAGGATAGTATTCGTAATTGGCAACCTCCCATTACTGGTGAAATGATCATGCAAATTTTTAATATTACCCCGTCAAAGCAAGTGGGTATAGTAAAAGATGCCATCAGGGAAGCAATTTTGGATGGTGTAATTTCGAATGATCATGATGCAGCATATGATTATATGTTGAAAGAAGCAGCCAAACTAGGCTTATTTCCTGTAATAAAATAGTAATTTAGCGTTTCAAAATTTAAATATGGCCATTTTAAAATTTAGGGTTTATTGGGAGGAGGATGATGCGATATATAGAGATATTTTGGTAAAGCATACCCAAAGCTTCCAACATATGCACCAAATTATATTAAAGGCCTTTGAATTTGATCAATTGCATTCAGCTACTTTTTATAGAAGTAATGATGTTTGGAAAAGAGGAAGAGAAATCAGTAAAGAGGTTTACGAAAAGGAATATGTAGTTCCTCCTTTATTGATGATTGACACACTCATTGGCACTGAAATAATAGATACCAATCAACATTTTATTTATGTTTATGATTTTGCAAAAAATTGGACCTTTTTAATTGAATTGATTCAAGTTATTAAAAATGCCGATGCCGACATGACTTTAGAATATCCGTTGGTTTCTAGAGTAGAAGGTGTTGGTCCTATGCAATATGGCTCCAAGGGATTATTAGGTAAGAAATTTGCAGATATCGAAGAGAAATATGATTTATCCGAAGCCAAAGATGGCTTTGGGGAAGAGGGGGAGGATATACATGCTTCGGATGGAGATGATGACAATGATGACTCAGATGATTCAGATGACTCAGATGACTCAGATGATTCAGAAGATAATAATGATTCCAGTGATAATGGAGGCTTTTTAGATGATTCATTCGAAGCCTACTAAATTTAAAATACTTGTCTACTCAAAAAACGGCTTATATTATTGTTGGTCCAACAGCTGTTGGAAAAACTTCATTTGCAATTGAATTAGCAAAAGAATTAAATACAGAAATTATTTCAGTTGATGCGCGTCAATGTTATCAAGAAATGAATATTGGTGTAGCAAGACCCAATAAGGAAGAATTGGCGCAAGTAACTCATCATTTTATTGCATCTCATTCTATTCAAGAAACGATTAATGCCTCAGTTTTTGAACAATATGCATTAAATAAAGTTGATGAAATATTTAAAACAAAAGATGCTGTTGTCTTGGTAGGTGGAACCGGATTATATATTAAGGCCTTTTGCGAAGGTTTGGATATGATACCCGCCATTGATCCAGAAATTAGAGCAGGCATCATTAATCAATTTGAAAAATTGGGGCTAAGGTGGTTGCAGAAAGAAGTTTCGGTAAAAGATCCCATTTATTGGGAAAAAGGGGAGCAACAAAATCCACAAAGATTAATGCGTGCATTAGAAGTTAAACTTGGTACGGGTAAGTCTATAGTCAATTTTCAAAATCAAAATAAAGTTGTTCGTCCATTTAATATTGTTAAAATTGGCATCGAAATGCCAAGGGAATTACTCTATGAACGTATCAACCAAAGGGTTATGAATATGGTCGAAGAAGGATTAGAACAGGAAGTACAATCCTTAGTTCCTCATACAATGCTTAATGCCTTGCAAACCGTTGGCTATAGCGAATGGTTGCCTTATTTTAATGGTGAAATTGACAAATCTCGAGTAATAGAATTGATTCAGCAAAATACTAGACATTATGCTAAACGCCAGATGACATGGTTTAAAAAAGACCCTGAAATTAAGTGGTGCCAATCATCTACAATTACGCCCGATCAAATAATCGGGGAATAATTCTTAATATTTTTTAAGGATTAATTAGGCAAATAGCCTTAGTTTTAACTTCAATCTTAATTATAAATTTATTTTATGCAGAAAAAAGCATTACTGTTTTTTGTATGCAGTTTTTCCATTGCCCAAATTTTTGCGCAAGGTCAAACCATACAGTTTGAAAAATACACACTTCCCAACGGGCTAACCGTTATTTTACACGAGGATCACACAGCACCTGTTGTTGCTGTTACCGCACTTTATCATGTAGGTTCAAAAAATGAGGATACGGCACGTACAGGTTTCGCTCATTTTTTTGAGCATTTATTATTTGAAGGATCTGAAAATATTAAACGTGGCGAGTTTGATAAATATGTAACTAATGCCGGTGGGGTATTAAATGCAAATACAAGTCAGGACAGAACTTTCTATTACGAACTATTGCCATCGAATCAAGTTGATTTAGGTTTATGGCTAGAAAGTGAAAGAATGATGCATGCTAAAATTGAACAAGTTGGAGTAAATACACAAAGAGAAGTAGTAAAGGAAGAAAAAAGAATGCGCATGGACAATCGTCCTTATGGTAGTTTTTTGACTGAAATGCTAAAGCGTGCATTTAAAGTGCATCCTTATCATTGGGCTCCAATTGGAAGTATGGATCATTTGAATGCTGCAAAGTTGGATGAATTCATTCAGTTCTATAAAACTTATTACGTACCTAATAATTGTGTATTGTCAATTGCCGGTGATTTTAATAAAGCAGATTTAAAAAATAAAATACAATCTTATTTTGCACCAATTGCAAAAGGAACAAACACAATCTCTAAACCAAATATCAAAGAACCAGCTTTAGGAGGTGAAGTTAGAGATATTATTTACGATAATGTTCAATTGGAAGGGGTATTTCAAGCTTATCGTGCGCCTAAACAAACTGCCGAAGAGTTTTATGCATTCAAAGTGTTGTCAACGATATTATCAGGGGGTGAATCATCGCGCATGAATAAAATATTAGTTGATAATAAACAATTGGCTGTTGCAGCTCAATCAGTTCCTTTTTTCAATGAGGACGAGGGATTGTTTATTACGCTAGCCATTGCAAATGCGGGTGTGAAAGCAACCGTATTAGAGCAAAGCATGGATAGTGTTGTAACAGATCTTAAAACAAATTTAGTAAGTGAGCGAGAATTCCAAAAAGTAAAAAATCAAATCACTACCGATTTAGTTAAAAATAAAAGTACGATGGCTGGAATTGCAGAAGATCTTGCGAATTTTGAAGTTTACTTTGGAGACGCCAACTTAGTAAATACAGAGTTGGAAAAGTATAATAAAGTCACAAGAGAGGATGTGCTAAAAGTTGCAAAAAAATATTTAAATAGTGACAATCGAGTGGTTTTATATTACGTACCAAAATCACAAGCTCCAACTAAATAAATTATCTTAAAAAATATTGTATGAAAAATATAAAAATCTTGTTATTGCTTTTAATGCCAATAACAATCTTGGCACAATCTGTCGATAGAACAAAAGCACCTTTGCCAGGCAAAGCGCCGATTATTCAAGTAGGAGATCCCGTTAAATATACATTGTCCAACGGGTTGCAGGTTTTCGTTGTAAAAAATACTAAACAACCATCTGTCACTGCAACTTTAGCATTAGATTTAGATGGTTTTGCGGAAGGGGACAAAGCTGGCTTAGCCGATATGGCAGGACAGTTGCTAAAACGGGGTACCACTACAAAGTCTAAAATTGTACTAGATGAAGCTGTTGAATATTTAGGAGGAAGCTTAAATACAACTAGTCAATCTGCTTCGGTTAGTTCTTTAAAAAAGAATTTTCCTCAATTAATGAGCTTAATGGCTGAAGTGGTATTGCATCCTGCTTTGTCAAGTGATGAATTGGAAAAAGTAAGAAAGCAAACTATTTCAGGTATCGAATCAAATAAAGATGAACCTGATGCGATCTCTAATAATGTGATGAAAAAATTAGTATATGGCGCTAATCATCCATTCGGCGAAATCACAACCACTACCACTGTAAATAAAATTAAAGTTGAAGATGTTAAAAAGTTTATTTCAACTTATTGGAAGCCTAATATTGCTTACTTGGTTTTTGTAGGCGATATTGAACCATTAGCAGCAAAAGCAATTGCTGAAAAGAATTTTGGTAGTTGGGTAAGAGGCACTGTACCTAATACGGTTTATCCAAAAATAATAAAACCATCAAAGTCCTATGTTGCAATTGTTGATCGCCCAGCTTCCGTACAAAGTGTAGTGGCAGTGGCAACAACAGTTGATTTAGTGCAAGGGTCTGCTAATGTTATACCTAGTAATGTGATGAATAACATTTTGGGTGGTGGTTTCTCTGGTCGTTTATTTGCAAATTTAAGAGAGCAACATGGATTTACATATGGTGCTTATTCTTCTCTTTCTCCAAATAGACAGGTTGGTATGTTTGCTGCAGAATCGTCCGTCAGAAATGAAAAAACAGACAGTGCCATTCAAGAAATTTTCAGTGAAATCAATAAAATTAGAGATGAGCAAGTTGGAGAAGTAGAGTTGTCAAGAATGAAAAATTATTTATCTGGAGGTTTTGCACGCTCATTAGAAAATCCTGCTACCATTGCCAACTTTGCTTTAAATATTGCGCGCTATAAAATGCCTGCTGATTACTATCAAAAATATTTAGCAAATTTAGCTGCAGTGGATGCGCAAAATGTACAAAATGCAGCAAAAAAATTATTAGATCCAACAAGTATGCATATTGTGATTGTTGGTAATGCAAAACAAATAGCAAAAGGGCTCGACAAATATGGTCCAGTGAAGTATTTTGATTTTGAAGGAAATGAAGTTGCTGCGCCAACCGAAGCCAAATCGGATGCCTCATTAACTCCGGAAATTTTGATACAAAAAGTAGTAGCTGCTGTTGGGGGAAAAGAGGCGATTGATGCTATCAAAGACTTGCAATTAAAAGGTACTGCTTCGGTAATGGGACAATCATTGGATATGTCTCAAACTTATATTTTGCCTGGCAATACAGTTTCAACCATGTCAATGGGAGGAATGACTATTATGAAGCAAGCTGTTGTTGATGGAAAGTATACTGTTAGTCAGCAAGGTATGGAAGCCCCTATTACCGATGAGATTAAAGAAGGCTTGGATGAAGCAGCGGTAATTGCACCTGAAGCAATTTATCTATCAAAAGGGTATCAATTAAAAATTGTGGGTGCTGAAAAAGTGGAAGGTAAAGATGCAATTGATATGGAAGTGACAACACCTTCGGGTAAAAAATCGCATCGTTTTTATGACGCAAATACATTTTTGTTAGTGAAAACTGCATCATCTCAGGAAGTGCCAGGCAGGGGTACTGTTACTCAACAGCAATTTTACAATGGGTATAAAGTAGTGAATGGTATTCAATTGCCATCCGAAGCGTTATTGGACATGGGACAAGTGAAAATAGATATTAAGTATACTGATATGAAAGCGAACCAAGGATTGAAACTATCTGATTTGAAATAGTCAATATCCAATTCAAGTTCGGAAGTAGTTAATCTATATCCATAAAAAAAGCGCATCCAATTGGATGCGCTTTTTTTAAGAGGTTATATATATTCAAATACTAGAATCTTATTCCGTATCCAATATTAAACATTAATCTATTTCCGGTTAAGCTAGCATAAGTATTAGGCTTGTCATTTAAGCGATATGGGAAAATGGCATCCTTAACGGCGGTATTGACAATAGTTAAGTCGATAAAATGTCTATTTGTTCTATATCCAATGCCTCCACTCACATTCCAATGTGATGCCTTTATGGTTTCGTCTTGATAAGGAGAGCCATAATAAGCAGTCCCTGCTCTTAACATCCAATTACCATTTACTTTAATTTCAGAACCAATTTTTACGTTAACATTGTTTTTATAAATGGCTTTAATAGTTGCATTTAAATTGTGGTAATAATCAGTGCTAGCTTGATCATACGTATTGGCATAATAATGTGTACCCGCATAGTTTACAAATTCTACATCGGCACTGATAAAACCAAGTGGTTGAGTTGGTTTATTTGGTGCAGCAAAAAAGTAACTTGTGCTGAGAGTTGCTTTTGTTGGTGTTGCAATTGTGTACTCTCTAATTCCTGCATAACCATCATTTAAATCACTTGAACTTGCTGATTGAACCCCTGCATATTTTTCAGTATTCGTAGTCATGTCAGCACTTATAGCATCTCTAAATGTAATAAGTTGAGGAGTATGCAATGAAAATCCAAGTCTTAAATATGATGCTGGTTTGTATATAATACCAAATTTTGCGCCCAATCCCCAACCTCTTGAACTGAAGTTTTCATTTATGGTAAATCCACCAAAATAATTGTTAGGGTTGTTTGTCAAATCTGTTTCGGAATAATAAAGGCTGCGATTGTAATTAATCATTGGCATTATAATGCTTGCCCCTAAATACAATTTATCTTCAACATTGCCGCCCCATCCAAATGCCAATTCATTATAGCTGCCACTTGTTGTTGCATCATAAATTTGATTAATTCCAGTTGATAATGGAACTAAGCTTTGATAGCCTGTTACTGCTCCATTTGAGCCTGCTGTTGTGTCAATCAAATATGTTCTAAACGCCAATGAACTTCCAAAAATATAATTATTAAGTGCTGCTAATGTATCTGCATTGTCGTGAATCAATTCTTCTAAATATTTTTCAGAATAACTGCTAAAGTTATTTCTTCCTGAAAAACTAACATGGTTACTATAGTCTGCAATTTGATTAAAAGTTATGGAGAATGCCGAGCTTGTCCAATTGTTTTTCTTTTTCCCATCAGCAAATACAATACCAATGGTTCCAAAATTAGCTTTGTTGACACTTGATGTACTCTTGTCACCTAAGTAATTGAAATTATTTGTTTGTGTTGAAAATCGTGGTGCAAATAATAATTCACCAGATTTATAAAATCCAAGCCCTGCTGGATTAATATGATTGGAAGAGAGGTCTCCGCCTAATGATCCCATGGCTCCTCCCAATGCATTACTTCTTGCTGTACCACTTGGAGCGAACCAAGAAAGTCTCAATCCGTCTTCAGGATCCTGCGCATACATAGTTAAACTTGATCCCAATAAGATCAATAAAAAAATTCTTTTCATAATTGAAACATTTATAAATATTCGATTGCTAAAATGGTAATAATAACTTAATTATTTCTTGGAGCACGGCCACTACTTGAAGACGATGTACCTGTGCTATTGTATCCACCACTTCGGCCACCTGCATTAGAATTAATATTTGATTGCGTTGAAGTTGGTTTGTAGCTATTATTATTACTGTTGTTGTTAGTGCTTGCTATTTTATTTTGGTTGCCATTATTATTGCTGTTAAAAGATCGTGCAGGTCTGTCCCAGCTATTTGCATAGTTGGTATTTGTATTTGCTGTTACGACTCTTTTTAATAAAGAACCAAAGTTGTTATTTAAATTAGCATTTCCAGTATAACGTGTTGTACCATTAGTAGTATTGGAAACATTATTAAAATTCCTTGAACTAGATGCATTTCGATAGGCAGCCAATCCAGTTGCGCTAGTTTGAGTTGCTCTTGGGTCTTGGTAATGCATTCTGTGACCAGGAACTCCATTCATAAATCCACCTCCGTAATAGCTATAGTAGCCTGCATAAGGATTCCAATAACCAGCGTAATAAGGGTTCCATCCACCATATCCATAACCCATTCCATAACCCAATCCCATTCCATATCCATAGCCCATTCCGCCAAATGCAAAATCGTCAAATCCCCAACCCATGTTATAGTATGCACCTATGTATGGAGAATAGCCACCCCATCCAAATCCCATTGAAATGCCAAAAGGATTATACCATGAATTCCCATAAATACCACTGTACCAGCTATTCCAGCCACCATAAGATGGGTAGTAAGCATAATTGTAACGTGGGTCATTCCAATATCCAAAATCATCAATAGCATCCCAACGGTATCTATTAGCCACTTTTAGTCTTAAATAGCGATCATCAGGGTAAGATTGTTCTTCCCCGTATCCTGTTGGGTCTTGATTTTCTACTTGTTGTTGATTTCTAAAATCATTGCTTGCAGTAGTTTGTTGCTCCGTAACTTTTGTATTTGGAGTATAGTATAAATCATCAGTTGCTGTTGCAGTTGTTTGTTGTAAACTAGTGCAACTTGTGCCAAGACAGCTAATTGTTATCAAACTCAATGCAAGGAGTTTAAGTTGGGTAGGTAGTTTAAGCGTGTTCATGTTGAAATAGTTTAGGTTTTTATATGCCCTAATTTTAGCATACATTTGTCCTATCAAAGCTACGAAAAAATAGGATATAGGGCTTTTTTCGTAGTTCGATTTTTGATTCAAAAATGTTAAGATTTATTAAAAAATGGCAAAAGAACTAACTACCCGTGCAGCCGACTATTCTCAATGGTATAATGATTTAATTTTAAAAGGCGAGTTAGCCGATTATAGTGCAGTAAGAGGCTGTATGGTGATTAAGCCATATGGATATGCACTTTGGGAAAACATGCAAGCTGCATTAGATAAAATGTTTAAAGATACAGGCCATCAAAATGCTTATTTCCCGTTATTTGTTCCTAAGTCTTTATTTGAAGCGGAAGAAAAAAATGCGGAAGGTTTTGCAAAAGAATGTGCTATTGTAACGCATTACAGATTAAAAACTGACCCCAATAATAAAGGGAAATTAATGGTAGATCCTGAAGCCAAGTTGGAGGAAGAATTAATTGTTCGACCAACCAGCGAGGCTATCATTTGGAATACTTACAAAACATGGATTCAATCTTATCGTGATTTACCCATTTTAGTGAATCAATGGGCCAATGTCGTAAGATGGGAGATGAGAACAAGGTTGTTTTTACGTACTGCCGAATTTTTATGGCAGGAAGGGCATACTGCACATGCAAGTAAGGAAGAAGCGGTTGCAGAAACAGTTCAAATGTTAAATGTATATGCAGATTTTGCTGAAAACTGGATGGCAGTTCCTGTAATTAAAGGAGTAAAATCAGCGAATGAAAGATTTGCTGGCGCTGAAGATACTTATTGTATTGAAGCGTTAATGCAGGATGGTAAAGCTTTGCAGGCAGGTACATCTCACTTTTTAGGTCAAAATTTTGCGAAAGCATTTGATGTAAAATTCAGTGACAAAAATAATAAGTTGGATTATGTGTGGGCTACTAGTTGGGGTGTGAGTACGCGTTTAATTGGAGGCTTGGTCATGACGCACAGTGATGATCAAGGTTTAGTTTTACCTCCAAGAATTGCCCCAATTCAAGTTGTGATTGTCCCTATTTTTAAAGGAGAGGAGCAAAAGGCTTTGTTGGATGAAAAAGTAAATGCAATAGTTGCTTCCTTTAAAGCAGCAGGAATTCGTGTTAAATATGATGATTCTGATAATCAAAGACCAGGATGGAAATTTGCCGAATACGAATTAAAAGGAGTTCCTGTTCGTATTGCAGTAGGACCAAGAGATATGGAGAACAATCAAGTTGAAATTGCTAGAAGAGACACCAAAGAAAAATCAACTATTTCGATGGATGGGTTAACTGAAACAGTGAATAATTTATTATTAGAGATTCAGTCGAATTTATTTAATCGTGCTAAACAATATCGTGACGAACACATTACAAAGGCGGATACTTGGGATGAATTTGTACAAATTTTAGATACCAAGGCTGGTTTTGTATCTGCACATTGGGATGGAACTCCTGAAACAGAAGAAAAAATCAAGGAATTATCTAAGGCAACTATTCGATGTATTCCTTTGGATAACACTTTGGAAGCTGGTAAATGTATTTTATCAGGCAACCCATCTACGCAACGTGTTTTATTTGCAAGAGCTTACTAAGTAAAGGAACATGAAGAAACAAGGACCTATTCCTGACGAACTCGTGCCTTTTTTGGAAGGGAAAGTATTGCTACTTGATAAGCCTTTGCGTTGGACTTCTTTTAAAATGATTCGACGTGTTCGTGGGCTTACTTTTGTTCAAAAAGTTGGTCATGCAGGCACTTTGGATCCATTAGCCACTGGCTTATTAATTATTTGCACGGGAAAATGTACCAAGCAAATAAATGATTACATGGGCATGATTAAGGAATATACGGGTACTTTAGTTTTAGGTGCAACAACTACTACATTTGATTTAGAATCTGAGCCGGAAAATTTAAAATCTATTGAACACCTTACCGAAGCACAGGTGCGCAATACGACTGCGCAATTTATTGGGGAAATAATGCAAATGCCGCCTCAACATTCTGCAATTAAAAAAGACGGCGTAAGATTATACGAAACGGCAAGACAAGGTATTGAAGTAAAAGTGGATCCGAGAAAAATTACAATACATACTTTTGAAATCACTAGAATAGATTTACCTAATATTGATTTTAGAGTTGTTTGTTCAACAGGCACATATATTAGAAGCTTGGTGAATGATTTTGGTGCGGCACTTGGAGTTGGGGCTTATATGAGTGCATTAAGGCGCACAAAAATTGGGGACTTTGATATTAAAGATGCCATTACTTGGGAAGACCTTCGCGATGAAGTAGAAGCTTTATTAAAAGGGTAGCCCAATGCCAAACTGCCAAGCATAATTATTAACCCTTGTGCCGTTTGCTTTTACTTCGGTCCATTTCATATTATTAAGATCTAACCATCCATTGTTATAATTCCTTGAAGGATCTTTTAGCTTCATTGCATAATCAATTCGGATTAAGAAATAATTAAAATCAATTCTTAATCCTGTTCCAATACCAATTGCTAAATCTTTATACAATTTATTGAATTCAAATCCAGCATTTGGGTCCTGTTTGGTATCTCGGGTGTTCCAAATATTTCCCATATCTGAAAACAGTGCAGACCCAATTTTGTAGCTTCCAGTTTGAATAATATTAAATCGATATTCTAAATTAGTTTCTAATTGCATATCACCGAATCGATCAAAGTTTTGACTTTTACTACTTGTGTCATAAAACTGAGAACTCCCAAGCCCAAGCTGTCTTAATCCCCATGCGCGCATACTATAAGGACCACCCGCAGTAAATTGTTTAAAGAAAGGCAATTGCCCTCCCAGTGCCCCATCATTACTATAGTTGTTTCCCCAACCTCCCATAAATCTCCAAGCTAGTTCAGTGTAATCAAATTTGATGAGTTTACGCATTTCAACCTCTGCCTTAATATATCGGTAAATATTTTTTTGAACATTGGAAGATAATCCAACTAGCCCACCGGCTTCTTCTATTCCAATTCTAAAATAATTATTATGTCTAGCATTATTTTGAGCAGGCCCTGAATGAATAAAACTAAACGCTTGACTTACCACATTTCCGTTATTAAAGGAAGAACGTAAAAATGGATTTAAAATTAATAGGCTATCTAATTTTGCAAATTTTTGTAAATTATACAATTCAATATTGATAGGTTTATAAGATATGATATTTTCGCCGCCATTTTTATTATTTTTCCATTCATATCCCCAGTTCGTGGTGAAAGATTTTAATTGATAATAATTTAAGCGATCAATGTACGAGCCATTTAAAGAAAAATTTGATTTATCAATACTATTTACAGATTTATGAATGGGTCTAAAAGGAATAAGCAATTCTGGGAAACTATAAGTTTGACCAATATTAAATAATAATGTTTGCGTTAAGTTGCTATTGTTTAAATCTAATTCTATTCCAGTTCTTAAATTACTAATGGATTGGATTGATTTTTTGTAAACATTGCGATCCCTATAAGTTAAGCTAGTAGATAATCCTAATAAATTGCCGGCACCTATTTGGGCAGTATTTCTACTTCCCTCTAAATCTAAATTAAGATTGTGTCTTAAATTGGGAACTAAAAAATAATTTAATTGAACACTATCATTTTTCACATTGCTTCTTGCATCTATTTGCTGCCAAGCGCCAAGACTACTATAGTTATTAAGCGTTTTATAAAATAGCTTTTCGTTATACAAATCGCCTTTCTGAATTAAGGATTGTTCTGAAAAAAGAGACGATTTAAAAATGGGTCTATTGTATGCTTGTGTTATATTGTTATAATTTTCATTGAATTTTCTACCATTTAATAATATAGAATCTGGATTATCGGATAGTGTTAAATCTGAAAAAAATGTTTGTTTACTTATTGAGTAAGTTTTTGTGGAGCTGCTATCTACATTGCGCAATTGAAAGCTTATTTTCCAACTAGGATTTTCTTTGCTTTTTTTATTAGCATCCTGTACTTGATTCACCTGCGCTAATGGGTCTAGATTTAGCGTCATTAAAGAGGTATTCAAGGTATCAACCTCGGCAAAAATCTTTTCTTTTGTAAAGTGGTAGTATCCATTATTTCGAAATAAGGCAACCAATCGATCTAATTCATTGTCGATAGATTCGTTTGAATAGGTCATTCCTTTTTTAACGTAAGCACTTTTGATGTTTGCGTTTGCAACCTCCTGCAATGATTTGTTATTTAACTGATAAGTAACCGTATCGATAACCGTTTTCTTATTTAAGTTAACTGTCATTGTTAGGGACACTCTGTATTCATTGTGAATGGTATCTACTTTGTCGGATAAAATCAAATTTGGATGATTATATCCAACGGAGGAAAGGTAGTTTTGCATGTAATGAATTGTTCGCTCAATTCGCTCAGGCTGGTATAATACAGGCTGCACTAGTGTGTTGAAAATTCCGAATTGACGAATTCTTTTTGCTTTTAAACTATCATCCCAGTAAGTGTCTAAATTATTTACAAGGTCATGTAAAGTCTTTTTTGATTCAGCATCTTTAATAACTATTTTATTATTAAAAACAAATGCTTTTTGTTTTGGGTAGTCATGCACAGCAGCCTTTTTGATATCTGTACAAGCATTTATCAAAAATAAAAGGCCAAGTAATGAGAATCTTGAGAAGAAACTAATATTTTTAAGCTCCCGTAATAACATGAAAATGATAAATAAGAATGAGCTCAAATATATTCAATCTTTTGCCCATAAAAAACATTGGGCACAAGAATCTGTATTTATCATCGAAGGCCCAAAAATGCTCGAGGAGGCAATTAAGGCAAAATGGGTAATTGAAAAGATATATGCAACCAAGCAATGGGAGGGTGAATTGGGTAATAGCGGGGGTGATATAGAGGAAATTGATGATATCATGCTATCAAGGATTAGTCATCTTCAAACCCCCAATCAGGTAATTGCTTTGGTGCAAAAAAAGCAATATGCTGCGCCTTTAAATTATAAAGAAAATTTCACGATTGTGCTCGATGGAATTCAAGATCCAGGTAATTTAGGCACAATTATAAGAACTGCGGATTGGTTCGGAATTCATCAAATTCTAGTAACAGATGATACAGCAGGCTTTTATAATCCTAAAGTAATACAAAGTACAATGGGTAGCTGTTTTCGGGTGCAGGTTCAGGTAGCTGATATTGCATCAGTATTAATGGAAGCAAAGCTTCCTGTTGTGGGGACATTGATTAATGGTGCATCGGTATATGCTCAACAAATGCCATCCAAAGGATTCTTAATTATTGGAAATGAGTCCAAAGGAATTAGACCCAATTTAAAGTCTTTAATAACGCAGCCGGTTTCCATTCCTAATTTTGGGGGTGCAGAATCATTGAATGCAGCGGTCGCTGCTGGTATTGTAATGTCCCACTGGAAAATGGGAAATAGTTAGTCAAACTTTATTGCTTTTGCTGGATTTATCTTTTTAATCCAAAGTGTTGGAATAAGGAAAGATAAATAGCTAATTACTGCCGTTCCCATAATCACGAGTCCAATTTGAGTTGGATACATCTTAATTGGCATGGTTTTTATAAAGTAGGCAGTTTCGTCTAATTGAATCCATCCAAATTGTTTTTGTATTAAGGAAAAACCAACTCCGAAAAATGTTCCAATTCCGATTCCTATCCAACAAATAAAACTAGCCTGGTATAAAAAAATAGATCTTATAAAATGTTGAGTTGCACCTAGTGAAGTTAAAGTGCCAATCATATTTACCCTTTCTAGCATTAATATAAATAAGCATGTCAATAAATTTACAATGGCAATAATGAGCAAAATAGTAATGATAACATTTCTATTTACAGTTTGCACATTAATCCAATCAAATATTTGAGGGTAATAATCTGTAATACTAGTAGCCACTAAATTATTAGGAAGTTCCGATCTAATTTTATCAGCAGTAGTTTCCATGAACTGATCATTCTTTAATTTGACAGTGTATCCATCTACTTGATTGTAATTTTGATTGAGTTGCTGCAGCATTTTTATGTCTGTCATCACAAACTGTCGATCATATTCTTCAATGCCAGAATGATACCAGCCAATTACTTTCATTTTTCTTTGTTGTACTGATCCATTGTTCATGAAATAAAGGCGAATTGAACTATCTAATGGAATATTTAATTTTGTAGCTAATGCATCGGATATGATTATATTGTTTCGATTAGTGCTATCATTTTTAATAAAGGATTTCCCTTTTATTAAAAAAGGTGCGGGATTGTTTGTTGGAACACCTTTTACTACGACACCTTCAATATCTTGCTTGTAAGACAATACGGATGATTGACTGATATAGGGGGTGATACTTTCAATGTTGGAATTGGTCAAATTTATTCCTTGCCCATTTTCAATTGGCAATCCACTAACTGTGCCAATGCGAATATGCCCCCAAAATTTAAATACCTTTTCTGAGATGCTTTCTTGAAATCCATTAACGATAGATAAAGTAATGATAATAGCGGCAACACTAATGGAAGTTGCAGCAATAGATAACCGCACAATAAAGCGTGTATAACTTTTTTGTTTTTGAAAACTGATTTTCTTGGCTATATCAAACGGCGTAGACAAACTATGAGTTATTTAATTTGTACAAATCTAATTTTTTCTCTTTACATATTTAGATTTATCAGTTAGTTTCGTAGGAACAATACATAAACAATGATTCGATACGGCTTTATATTGGTGTTTTTTATTTTTGGAATTAGTAGTTCGAATGCGCAAGTTAATCCCGATAAGGTTTATGACACAATGATTCATACGGTTTTGATGGCACCTGTTGGAAGACCGTTGGATGCCCCTGTATTGGTTTTAGGCAATAAAGAGTCCCTGCAAATAAGCTTTGATGATTTTAAAGCACAATATCAAGAGTATTATTACACAGTTGAGTTAGTGGATAGTGCATGGAAGTCAATTGACATGCTTGACTTTGATTATGTAAAAGGCTTTAATCAAAACAAAATAACTCAGTATTCAATTTCTTCTATTGCGACTCAGCAATATTTTCATTATCAATTTGAATTTCCAAATAGTTTTTGCAGCCCAAAAATGTCAGGAAATTATATCTTAAAAGTATATCTTGACAACAATAAAGAACATCTTGTTTTTACAAAACGTTTTTTTGTTGTAGAAAATTTAGCTGATTTAATTGCAACCGTTCAAGCACCTTTTGATGGATCAATTACAAAGTCGCATCAAAAGATTAAAGTAGCTATTGATGTTAAAAATATACCTAATTTCCAAAATGATCAATTGACCATTAAAGTGATTCAAAATAATAGATATCATGATGCCAAGGAAATTAAAAACCCAAGTTTTATAAGAGGTAATATTTTGGAGTTTAACAATGAAGCTGATTTGTTGTTTCCAGGAGGAAATGAATATAGGTGGTTGGATTTACAAAGTTTAAGTTTGAGATCGGACCGAGTAGCCGCAATCGAAAACAAGTCAAGTGTAACAACCATTATTTTAAAGCCTGATTTTTCAAGAGCTGAAATATTATACAATAACTTCCACGATTTAAATGGAGGTTTCCTAATTATAAACACGGAGTCATTACAAAATGAAAATCAAAATGACTACGCATCTGTTGTTTTTTCTTATGTACCAAAAGATAGAAAACCACTGCTTGATAAAAAATTATATTTATTAGGTGCATTAACAAACAATGTGTTGGATCAAAATGCCGAAATGCAATTTGATGTCAAACAAGGGGCATACCAAAAACGATTAATGCTTAAACAAGGGTATTATAGCTATAGTTATATTTTAAGAGATAGATTGGAGCCCAATTTTATGGATGATTTTGTGGAAACAGAAGGCAGTTATTCGGAGGCTGAAAATAATTATATGGTGCTTGTATATTATCATGCTCCGGGTACAAGAAACGACCAATTAATAGGGTTTACAGGCTTAAATACTAAGCAAAACTAGCATTTGCAGCTATCTTTATTTACACCTATTTTATCTTTTTTAATCCCTTCATTTGTCCTACATTTGCACCGGCAGGTCTTACACGACCAGCTCCTGCAGAACCTCCCCAGGACAGGAATGTAGCAAGGATAAGCGGTTGAGCGGTGCGATGTGAGTAGCCTGCCACTTTTTTATATTTCACAAAACCTACCATATGAAATTTTTTATCGACACAGGCAATTTAGCTCAAATCAAAGAAGCCAATGAATTAGGCATCTTAGACGGTGTAACAACCAATCCTTCTTTAATGGCCCAAGTGGGTGTGAAAGGGGAAGCTGCCATTGCGGACCATTACAAAGCAATTTGTGAAATTGTTGATGGTGATATTAGTGCCGAAGTTTTGTCTACCGATTTTGCTACTATGGTAGAAGAAGGAAAGAAATTAGCTGCAATTCATCCAAACATTGTTGTGAAAGTTCCTATGATTAAGGACGGTATCAAAGCCATTAAATGGTTTACTGATAATGGTATTCGTACCAACTGTACATTGGTGTTTTCTGCTGGTCAAGCTATTTTAGCTGCAAAAGCAGGTGCAACTTATGTATCTCCATTTATTGGTCGTATTGACGATAGCTCTTGGGATGGAATGGAATTAATTAGCCAAATCCGTCACATTTATGATGTACAAGGTTTTCAAACACAAATTTTAGCAGCTTCTATCAGAAACGCTTTGCATATTGTAAAAGCAGCTGAAGCAGGCGCTGATGTTTGTACTTGTCCTTTGGATTCTATCTTAGGATTGTTAAAACACCCTTTAACCGATATTGGGTTGGCTAAGTTCTTGGAAGATGCAAAGAAAATGTAGACTAACTCATAAATTTCATTAACATTTGTTAACGAATTTAAGAAGCCTCGCAATTTGCGGGGCTTTTTTATTAGAAAACATCCGAACGAATAAGTTTATTGACCATTGCGGTTTATTCCATTTTTTAAGTCTCACATTAGCTTGAATATTTTCTCTATTAATGATATATAATTGTATATCTTTGTAAAATCAAGCAAATGATCAAAAAAGTCAAAGAAATGATTAAATGAATTGAACTTGATGGATGGGTGTTGTATGCTCAAAAAGGAAGGGTTACTATCCCTGATCATGGTAAAAGTGAAGTATTAGAACATGATATTGTTAAGTCAATTTTAAAACAAGCTGGATTGGCATAATTTTTTTAAATGGTATAATTATGAAAAAAAATATTGTAGAAATATTCTTTGCAGGTAAAAACTTTTCAGCACATCTGCCACAACTTCCTGGTTGTGTTACAACAGGAAAGACGCCCGATGAAATAAAAGCTAATATTATTGAAGCTATTGAATTTCATTTAGAAGGTATTAAGGATGATGGAGAGAAGCATCCAGTATCTTTTAGAGGTAAATATGAGCTGATCTACAAATTTGATGCACAAAGTTTACTTAAGTATTATAAGAATGTTATTACAGGATCAGCCTTAGAAAAATACTCGGGAATTAATCAAAAACAGCTAAATCATTATGCTAATTTGCATCGGAAACCAAGAGTAGAGCAATTAAAGAAAATACAATTGGCCTTTCACAACCTCGGTAAAGAGTTAATGGCGGTTGAATTACAAACTGAAATTGTGTAATATTTTTATTGATGTTTTAAAGCTTCGCGTTTAGAAAGATTTGAAAGCTGCGGATGCGCTTTTACAAATTTCACCACCCATTTTGCATCCGTGTTTGCATAGCTACGTAAGGCCCAGCCAATGGCTTTTCGAATAAAAAAATCTTCTTCTAATTGTGTATGCTCAATGTATTCTGTAAGTAGGGTAGAATTGGTTTTATTTTTGTACATCAACTGAAATAAAATACTCATTCTTTGTAACCATTTGTTGCTGGAGCGATTCCATTTAAAAGTATACTCATTTATATATTCCGGGTAGGCTAAAAAAAATTTACCAATTACATGGGTATTGGTGCTATCCACTGAATCCCACCAACTATTATGTGTAATCATCCATTCAATGAGCGGCAATGTTTTTTTGGACCATAATTTTTTATGATGCCCTAATAGTTCAATGGCAAAATAATGCAACTCTCTTTGAGGTTCGGCAAAACAATCTTTAATAAGAGCGCTTAACTCATTATGATCCTTTATAGGGTTGGCTTTATAAAACGCCTTGCATATTTGTCGTCTTAATGGTGTTTTAATTCCATAAAACTCAAACTGATTCAGCAAATAGGCTTTTGCACCTTTGGCAATAGTTGCGTCGCCGTTAGCTGCATAAATTCTCTTAATTGCGATTAAGTAGGGGTGTGCCATCTGATCTTTTTTTTGCTAAATATATTTTGTGTAAGTCATAAATTTTGAAAGCGGCGGTTTATTATACGCCTACTACTCTTTTGTTAAATGCACTATTACGGGCAGCTTCTAATATGCGAATAATATTTTTACCTTCTTGAGCCGTTGTTGGTACCGGCCCATTGCTTATAATCGCATTCGCCATTTTTTCATAAAATACGCCGTAGTTGCCTGGAATACTTGTAACTACTTGCGAAGTGATTAAGCCATTGTGATCGGTATATAAAGTACCAAAATCAGCTTCAGCTTCCACGCCCCAATTTTCAGTACCAGGTTTTTTTCCTGCAATTAATTCTGCTTCTTGTATATCGGATCTGTTTTTAATAAAACTTCCTTTGGTGCCGTATACTTTATAACCTGGCAATTGCGTCATAAACACCATACCACTTGTTAAAGTAATGCGGTGACTTGCATAATATAAAATCATGGTGAAATAATCATCTACTATACCCACTTTTCTTGTGATTCTTATATCTGCAAATACCGCTAATGGCATACCCGATAATACCAATGCTTGATCTACTAAATGCGGACCTAAGTCATACAATAATCCTGCACCGGGAGTTACAGATTCCTTATGTTTCTTTGGGCTTAAAGTAGTGCGGTATCTTTCAAATGAAATTTGTACATCTACTAATTCCCCTATTTCTCCTTCGCTTATTAATTTTTGTAATGTTAAAAAATCGGCGTCATATCTTCTGTTTTGATACACGGCTAATTTTAATCCTTTCTTTTGCGCAAGCTCATCTAACTCCTGTGCCTCTGCCGATGTATTGGTAAATGCTTTTTCACATACCACATGCTTGCCAGCTAGTAATGCACTTTTAACATAAGCAAAATGAGAATCATTGGGGCTATTCACTACCACTAAGTCAATGGTTGTATCGGCTAGTAATTCCTCATAGCTATTATAGGATTTAGTGCCAGGGTAGGCCGCCTCAATATTTTTTGTAGAGCGCTCCCAACTTCCCACTAAATTAAAATTGGGGTTAGCTGCAATAAATGGAGCATGGAAAACTTTTCCGCTCATGCCAAAGGATACAAGTGCTGTGTTTATCATAGTTCAAATTTAAGAAAAACTAAGCAGGGTTTATAAACAAAATACCTCCCGAATATTCGGGAGGTATTTTAAAAATCTTAAGAGAATATTTATTAGGCTTTATATTTTATAAAAGCCGTATAAATATTAACCCGCCACTTGCTTTCTAATGATATTTAATGCACCACCTGCTTTAAACCACTCAATTTGTTGTTGGTTATAAGTATGGTTTGCTTTAATAGTGTCCGTGCTTCCGTCCTTATGTGTTAATACTAAAGTTAAAGGAGTGCCTGGAGCAAAACTAGTTAAGCCAGTTACATCAATGCTATCATCTTCCTGTATCTTATCATAATCGGCTTTATCTGCGAAAGTTAAAGCCAACATACCTTGCTTTTTCAAATTGGTTTCGTGGATACGTGCAAATGATTTAGTCAATACTACACGTACACCTAAGTGACGTGGTTCCATTGCAGCGTGCTCACGTGAACTTCCTTCACCGTAGTTTTCATCACCTACTACAATCGTTCCAATATTTGCCGCTTTGTAAGCTCTTTGTGTATTAGGTACGGTATCGTAGTTGCCATTAATTTGACTTTTAACATTGTCTGTTTTTTCGTTGAAGAAGTTAACAGCACCAATTAATAAGTTGTTAGAGATATTGTCTAAGTGACCGCGGAATTTTAACCATGGACCTGCCATAGAAATATGATCCGTTGTACATTTTCCTTTTGCTTTAATTAATAATCTTAATGATTTAAGATCAGTTCCTTCCCATGCTGCAAATGGATCTAATAATTGTAAACGTTTTGATGTTGGATCAACTGCTACAACTACTTGAGACCCATCCTCTGCTGGTGCTTGGAATCCAGCATCTTCTACTGCAAAACCTTTTGTTGGTAATTCATCACCAGTTGGCGCATCTAACATTACTTGCTCGCCCTTATCGTTTGTTAAAGTATCTGTTAAAGGATTGAAAGTTAAATCACCCGCAATAGCCAATGCTGTAACAATCTCAGGAGAAGCTACGAATGCATAAGTGTTAGGGTTGCCATCTGCACGCTTTGCAAAGTTTCTATTGAAAGAGTGAACGATAGTATTTTTTTCTTTCTTCTCCGCACCTACACGCTCCCACATACCAATACAAGGTCCACATGCGTTTGCAAATACTTTTGCACCAATTTGACTGAACACATCTAAGAAACCATCTCTTTCAATAGTGTATCTTACTTGCTCAGAACCTGGAGTAATCATGTATTCTGCTTTTGTAGTCAAACCTTTTTGAGCTACTTGTTTTGCTAAACTTACTGCGCGGCTAATGTCTTCGTATGAAGAGTTGGTACAGCTACCAATTAAACCAACCTCTACTTTTGTCGGCCATCCGTTTGCTGCAGCCACTTCTTTCATTTTAGAAATAGGTGTTGCTAAATCTGGAGTGAATGGTCCGTTTAAGTGTGGCTCTAATGTATTTAAATCTATTTCAATTACTTCATCAAAATATTTTGTTGGATCAGCGTATACTTCAGCATCTGCTGTTAAATGTTCTGCAACAGTATCTGCTAATGCAGCAACATCGGCACGACCTGTTGAAGTTAAGTAACGGCTCATGCTTGCATCGTAACCAAATGTAGATGTTGTAGCACCAATTTCGGCACCCATATTACAAATAGTTCCTTTACCTGTACAGCTCATGTTTGTTGCACCTTCACCAAAATATTCTACTATCGCTCCAGTTCCACCTTTAACGGTTAAGATACCAGCTACTTTTAAGATTACATCCTTAGGAGCAGTCCATCCGTTTAACTTTCCAGTTAATTTGATACCAATCAATTTAGGCCATTTTAATTCCCATGCTAAACCTGCCATTACATCACAAGCATCAGCACCACCTACACCAATCGCTAACATTCCTAATCCACCTGCGTTCACTGTATGTGAATCGGTGCCAATCATCATTCCACCTGGGAAGGCATAGTTTTCTAAAACTACTTGGTGAATAATACCTGCACCAGGCTTCCAGAAACCTAAACCATATTTATTTGAAACAGAAGCTAAGAAATCATATACCTCTTTACTTTCTGTTGTTGCAACTTGTAAATCTTGTTTTGCTTCTACTTTTGCAGAAATCAAGTGGTCACAATGTACTGTACTTGGCACAGCTACTTTTGGACGACCTGCTTGCATAAATTGTAATAATGCCATTTGCGCGGTTGCATCTTGCATTGCAACTCGGTCTGGTGCAAAATCAACATAAGAACCACCTCTTGCGAAGCTTTCTAATTTTTGATCACTATGTAAATGGGAGAATAAAATTTTCTCAGATAAAGTTAATGGACGGCCCAACATTTTGCGAGCAGCATCCACTTTTGCTGGCATTTCAGCATACAATTTTTTGATCATTTCGATATCAAAAGCCATAGTTGTAAATTTTGGTGTTAAAACTGCTGCAAAGGTAAGCCAAAATGCCCCTCGGCGCTATCAAAAAATACACTTTATGTCCACTTTTTTGTTAGATTTGGGGAAGTAATAAACAAAGCAACTATGCAAAAATTGCGCGATTTTTTAGAATTACATGCTTTTGGCGTTTGTTCGGCCATTGGTGAGCGATTAGGAATTGCAAGTTCCAGGATAAGAATGTGGTTTATTTACATCTCTTTTTTAACCCTTGGATCGCCCGTAATTTTATATATGGTGCTTGCTTTTGTAAGGAGTATCAAGCATTATATTCTACAAGGGAAAAGAAATCCCCTAAAATATTAAATAACCGCTTTACGCAAACGAACCAACTTTTCTAATAATGGTTCTAATAATTCCAATCTTAACATATTGGCACCATCACTTTTTGCTACAGCAGGATTTGGATGGGTTTCTATAAATAAGCCATCTGCACCTGTAGCAATCGCCGCTTTTGCAATGGTCTCAATTAATGCCGGATTACCACCTGTTACACCAGATGTTTGATTAGGTTGTTGTAATGAGTGTGTACAGTCCATAATTACAGGTACATTATTTTCTGCCATAGCAGGAATATTTCGGTAGTCAACTACTAAATCCTGATAGCCAAAAGTATTGCCTCTTTCCGTTAGCATGATTTTATCGTTGCCCGCTAATTTAATTTTATCAACTGCAAATTTCATAGAAGCGCCACTTAAAAATTGTCCTTTTTTTACATTCACAATTTTACCTGTTTCAGCAGCAGCAATTAATAAATCGGTTTGACGACAAAGAAAAGCGGGTATTTGTAAAATATCAATAAACTGTGCAGCAATAGCAGCTTCGTCGTGCGCGTGAATATCGGATGTGGTGGGTACATTAAATTTAGCACCTACTTTTTTAATCAATTCCATGCCTGTATCGTCTCCTATGCCTGTAAATGAATTGGCACTGGTACGATTTGCTTTTCTGTAACTTGCTTTAAACACATAAGGGATACCCAAGTTCTTACAAATTGTAGAAACCTTTTCTCCTATCTCCATTACTAATTCTTCACTTTCCACAACACATGGGCCTGCGATTAAGAAAAAATTATTTACATCATATTGTTGATGCTTAAACTGGTCTTGTAAAAAACTTGGAATCATAATAGTCGTATTTGCGTTCACGAAGGTACGCAAATACGACTAAACAGATTTGATAGGGTATTAAAATCTTAGACCAAGGGTGATTCCAGCCCCTCTAATTCCTGCCCAAGGCCCATCCGTATTGGTTATAACACTATTTCCAGATACGATGGTTTTTAAGTGAAATGGATTGGCCTTAGTTTGGTCTATTGTTGATTTCAACGCAGTCAATGCGACTGCTGGAGTGCCAGCTGGCGCGTCAAATTGTAAACTACCATTGGAAGTTCCATAGTGCCCTCCAATTACCCAAAAATCCAAGACTAATTTGGTTAACAATTGATATTGCATACCAAAATAGGCACCTACACTTTGTGATCGAATGGTTCCATTAAGTAAGGCGCTTGTGGATATGGTAGTAGGAGGGGGTGTTATCCCTTTTACATCAGGAGCTGTAACTACATATGCGTATTTAACCGGCACTTCTACTTCCATATTGCCAAATCTTGCATAAGGTGCAATATAAAAGCCGGACATTTTTTGCAAGCCTAAATAAAATCTAGTTTCAACGGTAATGGCATTATTAGCAACCTTAAAATTATCAAAATTTATATTTGAATTGTCGATAAAATGACTTGCTAACGATTTTAATGGCAGGTCTCTTTTTGGCATAGTTGCATAACTTACGGATAAAGACATGAAGTGGTTCAAGCTTCTCTCAAAAGTTAAATTATAGTTTTGTAAAGCATCAGCTGACAAATTGGTTTTTAAAATATTTTTCCCACCAATTAAGCTTTGCCCTTTTGACATGCTATTTAAGCAAAGGCATGTTGCTACAATTAAAAGTTTTTTCATTTTAATTTGTTTAAATGTTAAAAAAATCGAATTGGGGGGAGTTTTGTTATGCTGGGTTTAAATCAGCAACGGTTCTTTTGTCAAGAATTGCTAGGGTATTATCTCGCACTTCTATCATTACCTTATTGATGCCACATTTTTTTTCATTGCAAGTTTCACATTTTTTATAAAAATTCAAACTCACACAAGGAAGTAATGCAATTGGGCCTTCAATGGTTCTGAAAATAGCAGATAATTTAATTTTTTCAGGTGGCATTGCGAATAAATATCCTCCATGCTTCCCCTTTTTACTTTCTAAAAAACCTGCTTTTCTGAGTTCAAGTAATATGTTTTCTAAAAACTTTAATGGAATTTTTTTTTCTTCTGCAATTTCTGCAATAAGTATTGGAAACTCTGTTTGTTTACCTACCATGTAGGATAAAGCTTGCAATGCGTATTGTGTTTTTTTAGATAACATATTATAATCCTAAAACTTCTTTCATTGTAAAGATACCGTTTTTTTTGTTTGCAAATTCCGCTGCCAATACGGCGCCACTTGCAAACCCTTTTCGCGTATGTGCGGTATGTACAATTTCAATGGTGTCAATTGGAGAGCTATAAGTAACGGTATGGGTACCAGGAGCAGGGTCAATTCTTTCTGAAGTAATGACAAGGTCGGTTAAGTTTTCCGATGGGCTATTCACCCAATTGTTTTTTCTTCGAATATTTGCTAATACTTGTTCAGCTAGTGTAATAGCGGTTCCACTTGGCGCGTCTTTCTTTTCAGTATGGTGTAATTCAGTCATAGTGACATCGTACTCATTATAAGGTTCCATTAATTTGGCCAATTGTTTATTGACTTCAAAAAATAAATTAACGCCAATACTATAATTGCTGCTATACACAACACAACCATTATTTGCTTTACATACAGCTTCAATTTCGTTCCAATTATTTAACCATCCTGTTGAACCGCTTACTACTGGTATGCCTAGTTCAATACATTTTTTTACATTTTCAAAAGCACTATGAGGCCCAGTAAATTCAATTGCCACATCGGCCTTAGCAATGTTTTCTTTCGTGAAATCGTTTGCATTTTGGACATCAATCTTTAATACAATTTCATGCCCTTTTGCAATTGCTACTTCTTCAATGGCTTTACCCATTTTCCCATATCCTATTAATGCTATTTTCATAATCTGTTGTAATTATTAATTCGCTAAGTATTTGTTTAATCTACGCTATTTACCCTGATTGTTTTTAAAATGTAATTGTAAGGATAATCCGGTTTGATGATATTGAGGCTGTACTGTAGGTTTGACGCTCATTGCTAAATTTGGGCTAATGTCAAATTCTTTTAAATGCCCTGAAACACTTGCATCTACTACATTTAAACCCCATCCTAGTATGAACCATAAAACAGAATAGTCTCTATCTTTTCTAAACATGTTGCGATAACTCTGCAAGGAACCTAAACTTAGATTTTTTAAAGTAGGATCAATTTTTGCCAAGTCGGAATTGTCTCCATTTTGTGCCTTGAACTTTGCAGAATAGGCGAACTTTGTTTTATTGTATATATCGTCATTGTAAATATAGGTTGCGACAGGAATTGCTAATGCTCCATATACAATAGGTAATTTCCAATATTGCTTATTGTATATCTGACCAAGTCCGGGCAACATTGCAGAATATTTTGCAGACAATCTTGGATTATGATGCACAATGGTATCAGCTCTTTTAATGTATGCTGAGTCCTGGCCCCAACCATATTGCTGCAACAATAGCATGCATGCAAACAGAATTGTTAGCTTGCTACTAGCTAATGCTAACTTGCATCGCATCTAATATTGTATTTAATCCATTGATATCTTGGTAGGAAATGGTAATGCTTCCGCTTCCATTTTTTTGTTGTTGCAAAACAACTTTAGCTGACAAATGGCTTGCTAATTTATCTTCTAATCTTTTATATACAGCAGATAATTCGGTTTTCTTGGTTGCTTTTGGTGTTTTCCCTGCAGCTGTATTACTTTTCTTAACTAACTCTTCAGTTTGTCGAACGGTCAATCCTTTTTCAACTATTTCTTTGAAAAGAAAAAGTTGTTGATCGATTTCTTTTCCAATTAAAATTTTTGCCAAGCTCACACTTAAAGTTCCTTTACGAACTGCAGCTTGAATCACTGGAGGTAAATCTAGTAAACGAATATAATTGGCAACAGTAGAGCGGTCTTTTCCCATACGCTCTGAAACTTTTTCTTGCGTATAGTTTAACTCCTGCATCATTCTTTGATAACTTAATGCAACTTCTATTTCATTTAAGTCAACTCTTTGAAGGTTCTCTAATAATGCAAGCTCTAATAATTCTTGGTCATTGCCTTGTCTTACATATGCAGGAATATCTGTTAAGCCTGCTAATTTAGAAGCACGGAATCTTCTTTCACCTGCAATCAATTGATATTTGCCATTTGGTAATAATGCAACTGTAATTGGTTGAATGATATCGTGAAGCTTTATAGAATGCCTTAATTCTTGCAAAGCTATTTCATCAAAATCTTTTCTCGGATTCTTTGGATTAATTTGAATGTCACTTAATGGAATGCGGTTGGTGGCAACTGCTTTTTGAATTGTTTCTGTTTCAACTTTACCTGCAGTGTTTTTATATTCGGCATGTATATTTTTCAACAGCGACCCAAGTCCCTTTCCAATCATATCTTTATTAGGTGTACTCTTACTCATAGTTAATCAATTATTCGCTCGGCATTTGTCATTTTGGTCATGCCATTTTTTTGTAAAATTTCTTTAGCCAAGTTTAAATAGTTTACTGTACCCTTGCTGTCAGCGTCGTACAAAATAACAGGCTTTCCAACACTAGGCGCTTCACTTAAACGAGTGTTTCTGTGGATAATAGTTGAAAAAACCATGTCATCAAAATGCTTACGCACTTCACTTACTACCTGGTTACTTAAACGTAAACGGCCATCGTACATCGTCATTAAAATGCCTTCAATTTGTAAATTAGGATTCAATCTGCTTTGGACAATTTTTACCGTATTCAATAATTTTCCTAATCCTTCTAAAGCAAAAAATTCACATTGAACTGGAACAATTACGCTATTGGCTGCAACTAATGAATTAACCGTGATAAGGCCCAACGAAGGCAAACAGTCAATAATGATAAAGTCATATTGATCTTGTATTGGCGCAATTAATTCTTTTAAAACATTTTCTCTATTTGGAAAATTAACCAATTCAATTTCGGCACCCACTAAATCAATATGTGAAGGGATTAAATCTAAATGAGGGATTTCTGTTTTTAAAACAATATCAGCAAGTGGGGTATGGTTAATCATACCATCATATAAACTGGTAGTAACATTTTGCAAATCAAAGCCCACTCCGGTGGTACTATTGGCCTGAGGGTCCGCATCTATCAACAGGGTTCTGTATTCTAAAACAGCCAAACTAGCAGCAATATTGATTGCCGATGTAGTTTTGCCTACTCCGCCTTTTTGATTCGCAATTCCGATTATTCTTGCCATAAAATGGGTATCCTTAATTTATGCCAAAAATAAGGCTTTTGGCACTATTTTTGTCCTTTAAATACCTATATGCGCAACCCCATTTTCATTTCTATCCTGCTATTAGTACTAATAGCCATTGATTTTTATATTTTTCAGGTCATAAAGCACCTTTTACAGGGTAGTAGCGCTGGATTAAGAACAAGCATTAGTATCTTTTATTGGGGGCTTTGCGTGATTTGTTTAGGGGCATTTTTGTTGTTCCCTTATAGTAGCAATCCCTATTTCAGACAATATGTTTTTTCCATTAGTATGGGATGGATGTTTACCCAGCTTATTATGGCGCTGATTTTCCTTATTGATGATATTAGACGAGGCACTTTTTGGACCTTGAGTAAAATAACCTCATCTACAGGCGCGCAGTTTATAAATGCTGAAAACGGAATCCCAAGATCCACTTTTTTAAGTTGGCTTGGTATTGGCTTAGCTTCCACACTTTTCTTTTCCCTAATATATGGATTTGGGAACAAATACAATTACAGAGTCATAAAAAAACAAATCTCATTAAATGGTTTAGCAGTTGCATTTAAAGGGTTTAAAATAATACACATTAGCGACATTCATAGTGGAAGTTTAAAAGACAAAGAAGCAGTGCAAAAAGGCATTGATTTGATTAAAAGTCAAAATGCGGATTTGATTTTATTTACGGGTGATTTAGTAAATGATAAAGCAACAGAAATGCATGATTGGATGGATGTATTTAGTCAATTAAATGCTCCGCATGGTGTTTTTAGTACATTGGGCAACCATGATTATGGAGATTATGTTCAATGGGACAGCGCAGCTGCAAAGCAAAAAAATTTAGAAGATTTAAAGAAGGTACATGCTAATTTAGGTTGGAGATTATTAATGAATGAGCATGTTAAAATTGAAAAAGAAGGGGCTGCATTTCAATTGGTTGGAATTGAAAATTGGGGCGCAAAAGCAAGGTTTCCAAAATATGGGAAATTAGATAAAGCAATGGAAGGGATTCATCCAGTTCATCCCATTATTTTAATGAGCCATGATCCTAGCCATTGGGAAGCGCAAGTGATTACGGAGTATCCTCAAATTCAATTAATGCTTGCTGGACATACACATGGTATGCAATTTGGCTTGGAGAATCCTTATTTTAAATGGAGTCCGGTTCAATGGGTATATAAACAATGGGCAGGTATATATAAAAATGGCAACCAACAATTGTATGTAAATAGAGGGTTTGGTTTTATAGGTTATCCGGGTAGGGTTGGGATACTTCCTGAAATTACGCTTATTGAATTGGTTTAAAATTGTAACAAATCTTGTCCTTTAGCGTTTAATAATTAATACCTTGTATCATGAAAAAAAATATTGTTTTTATAATTGCATTCTTTTGTATTTCAAATTTAAATGCCCAAGATAAGTTCGGATTAGGCATTAAGATAGGGCAAAATTTTTCTAGTGTAAATGATGTGGCTGTTGATCATAACACGGCGTCTTATCATGCTGGCGTGACTACTTTTTTTAAAGTGACGGATAAAATTGGGGTAGCACCTGAATTTATTTTATCTCAAACAAAATTAGAGACGACACCGCCTGTAACTAATCTTATTGGCAATGGTGGTTTGCAACCAGAAACCTACCATTTAAATTACTTATCTATTCCTTTATTGTGCGAATTTAAGCCAATTAAAAAGTTTGCTATTCAAGCAGGTCCGCAGTATAGTATATTATTGGACCAAAAGAAAGACGGAGTAGGCAATGCAAGTATGGCATTTAAAAATGGCGAATTTGCATTTGTAGGTGGAGCAAAGTTTGACTTAGGCGGTTTTTTCCTTTATGGTAGATATGTAGTTGGATTGCAAAACATAAATGAATTACAAGATCAAACAAAATGGAGAACCACGCAATGGCAATTGGGTATTGGAATGAACCTACTTAACTTTTAAATGCTTTTTAATTTCAGTCAATTCAGTTTTCAATTGATCTAATGCTTTGTTTTGATCATTGATAAATCCATTATCCTCCAAAGCACCTACAACCGCATTCATTTCTGCTTCATTTTCATAAACCATTTTTCTAAATGGATTTGCATAATCCTTAGCGCGGGTATTTTGAATACGCGCGGTGATGTCAGTTTTTATTTCCAAGTAGGCGTCCAGCCAATTGATGAATTGTGCAGCACTTAATTTACTTAATGGCTTTTCTGTGATGTTTTCTAAGCAATAAAGTGCGTGATTGTCTTTTCTGCTATTGTATTTTTCAGATTCGCTCTCGTAAAATGCATGTACTTGATCCCAGCTATCAATTGTATTATTTTTTATTTTAGCTAAAAGGCCATCTACATTTTTTTGAGGGATTAATTGGCCTCCTATATTAGTCCAATTTAAATTTGTTGCAGATAGCTTAGTTTGCTGTAAGGTGCTAATAACAGTCTTTCCTTTTTTGTTTTCAGTAACTTTAAGTGCAGCTTCCATTCCATAAATGAAAATTATTTTTTCAAACATATGGTAAGCATCGTAGGACTTAATCAATTTTGCTTTTCGTTTGCTATTTTCAAATCCAGTTACGACAACTTCTAAAGCGTCTATTTCTTTTTTTGATTTTATTTTTAAAAGGGTAGCGCCTAGTGCTAGTAATTTTTGTTCATCAATTATTGGAGCTTTCTTTTCTTTCAACAATTGTGCTGTAGCCACTGCTTTAGCGATTATCGATCTTGAAGTCATTAATTCATTGATAGAATCAGGTGCAAGGTATCCGTATTCGAAAATCGGGGTTTTGTATTTACGTTTATCCCGATCTACATATTTCCATGCGTTTCTTGCTAATGCGTAAAAGTTATACAAAAACCAATAACCAGGCATAATCACCAATTCATCTTTCAATGGGTCATTGCTAATTAAAGAAAATGGAATAGGGATATTCAATTCGTAATTATAATCTCCTTTATTTAAAAGTGAGAAGCTTGCAAAAACAGAATTGTGTTTAATGCTTACACATAAACCTGGCCAAAAGCCTCTCCCCATAATTACTTCACCATCAGCGCCACGACTATTGTGATTGGAGCCAAGGGTTGCACCAGCTGCAATATTACTTTGCCCCATTACCAATGCTGCACATAAAAAACTATTATTATGGTGTTGCTCATGAGCAGGGAATATTAAGGAATTTAATACTTCGCAACATGAAATGGTTGCGTTGGGTCCAAGAAACGAGTTAATCAATCTTGCCCCATATTTTAATTGAGAATAGTCGGACAATACAAAACGAACCGCTTTGATGCCATAGAAAATCCTACATCCATATCCTATAATTCCATTCACCAATTCGCAACCTTCACCTACCTGTGATTTTGCAAGTGGATGGGAATTAATTGTTACATTTTTTATTTTATTGGCGCCTTTTAAATAAGCATCTTCTCCAATCCAAACATCCTTTATAATTTTGCAATTCTTGATAACAGTACGATCACCAATTTTTCCGTAATAGCCTAATTTATTATCAAATTGATTGTCGGTTAACTCAATAAATTTTTGTTGAAGTAATGCATCGTTTCTATGACGTGTCCATAAATAAGCATCACCTGCAGTCATTCCATTAAAAGGCAATACTTTTCGGCCTGTATTTTCATTGCAAAGTTCTAGCCAAATTCTTACCGATTCAGCTTCCCCTTTTTTGATGATACCATTTCCAAACTTTGCATGATTGGTTGTTACCAACTCGTTCACATTATTAATGATAACTTCGTTTCCTAAAATATAGTGTGACATATAATTCACATTATGTACGGAAACATTATTACCAAAATCACAACTAATAATCGTTGAATTATATATACCAATGGGTACAATTAAATCACTAAAACTCAAGCAGCTATTTTCAAGATTTCCTATTCGGATTAATCCGAAGAAAGAACAGTTCTTAACTAGCTCAGGATTAAATTCGTTAGATACTAAAATAGTGCCCCAGTCGTCACTTGTATTTCTATTTCGAACCAGTATTTCAATTTCTAAAGCAGTTAATTTTCGATAAGCAATGCCACTTCTATTTTGTTTATTTCTTAAATAGTATTCGTCTTTCCCTTTTGGTAAATCTTTAATGAAGCCATACCCTAATTGGTTGAGTGCGATTTTCTTAATGTTATTCATATAAAATACTAGTTAAATAAAGTTGGATGTTTTTTGTTCCAGTTGGTATTGTCCTGGTATAATTTAGCAATATTCAAAATAGTGCCTTCATCATATAAATTACCCACAAAGGTAATACCTGTTGGTAAGTTATATTTTGTATCAAATCCAGTTGGTACACAAACTACAGGATGACCTGTTAAATTGGTTATGGCCGCTTGATTTCCTTCAACACCTCTTGATGGACAAATGATAACATCATATTTGCTGATAACCTCATTTACTTTTTGCATTAATAAGCTGCGGTGTCTTTGTGCATTGATATATTCCACAGCAGGCACAAACCTTGCTGTTCTAAATTGATTAGGCCAATCATATTTAGTTTGTCTTGTCAATTCATCATCAATGTTGCGTCTTGTCATTTCATCAAACTGAGCAGCACATTCAACACCAATGACTACATCCATAATATTAAAATTGTACACTCCACTATCAGGAAAATCAACAGGTATTAATTCAATACCTAATTTTTTATAAGTAGCTAGTACTTTCCATTCATTCCTATTGGTGTCTTTAATTTTATCAAAATAATTTTTAGCATAAGCAATACGTAATTTTTTTACATCCTTAATTGGCTCAAAATTAAATGTTGCGTTGTTTGCGGATAAATCTTTACCATCGGAACCGTGAATATAATTAAATACGATTGCAGCGTCATTTGCGCTTCGGCAAATTGGACCTATTTTATCTAAACTGTAACTTAAAGCCATTGCGCCAGTTCTGCTAACACTTCCAAATGTGGGTCTTAATCCTGTAGCACCACATTGTGTAGAAGGGGAAACTATGCTTCCATAGGTTTCTGTACCAATAGCAAAAGGAATTAGGCCTGCAACAGTTGCCGCAGTAGATCCAGCTGATGAGCCAGATGATCCGTATTTTAAGTTCCATGGATTTCTTGTACGTCCTCCATACCAATAGTCACCCATTGCCAAAGCGCCTAAAGTGAATTTTGCTACAAGAACGGCTCCAGCATTTTTTAATTGGGTATACACAAATGCATCTTCATCAATGATTTGATTTTTATATGGTGCTGCTCCCCAGGTTGTCTTTGTTCCTTTTACGGAAAATAAATCTTTTAATCCATAAGGAATACCATGTAGTAAACCTCTATATTTTCCTTGAGCAATTTCTTCATCTGCTTTTTTTGCTTGAGCATATGCAATGTCTTCGGTAATACTAATTACACATTCTAAAGTGTCACCATATTTTTTAATACGATCGATATAGAATTTTGCAAGTGCAAGTGAAGTTATTTTTTTGTTTTTTATTAAATAGGCAAGTTCACTTATGCTATAGAATGCTAAATCTTCTTTATGAACGGGAAGCTCCACTTTTGTTAATGGTATATTTACAATTGAAGCTTTCTTGTTCTTAAATTGAGGTACTGCAATTTGCCAAGTACTTAAAGGCACATTGTTTGGCAATGACAATTGATGCATTGCTTTATAGTTTGCAATGTTGTCAATTACATCACTATATAAAGTGTCAATTTCTTTAGGAGTAAATTGAATATCAAAAAGTTTTGCCGCCCCTAATAAATCTGACTTTGAAATAGTAGTGTCTTGTGCGTTTGCAAGGCCCAAGCTACCAATCAATATGACAAGAAAAAGATACTTCATGATATAATTATTTAATTATATCAAAGATACTATCCTCGCTTTGTTTTGTTGCTTGAAAACCTTCTTTTTTGTCCACCTTTAGCTCCAAATCCCCCTTCATGCTGTGGAGCGCGGCCTCTTGTATTTCTTGGCTTGCCCCATCCAGCATCCTGAGATGTTTTATTCGCATGAAACTGCTGCATTGGATAAGGATGTTCCTCAATTACGGGTACTTTTTTACCGATTAGTTTTTCAATATCTGCTAAATAGGCTTTCTCTTCATAATCACAAAAACTAAGTGCTGTTCCTTCTGCGCCAGCACGACCAGTTCGGCCAATACGGTGTACATAGGTTTCAGCAATATTTGGAATATCAAAATTGATGACATGTGCTAATTCGTCTACATCAATTCCTCTTGCCGCAATATCGGTAGCTACTAAAACTCTTGTAGTTTGTTCTTTAAAATTACTCAATGCACGCTGGCGCGCATTTTGAGATTTATTACCATGTATCGCTTCAGCAATAATATCATTCTTAGTAAGTAATTGTACTACTTTATCAGCACCATGTTTGGTTCTTGTGAAAACTAAGGCTGTTTTAATGGCTGGATTTTTCAGTACCTCAACAAGTAATGAGTTTTTATTCACCTTGTCAACAAAGTAAACCGCTTGATCGATAATTTCAACGGTAGATGAAACAGGTGTTACAGTTACTTTTTCCGGATTATGTAAAATACTATTTGCAAGGCTTACAATTTCTGGAGGCATGGTCGCAGAGAAAAACAAGGATTGTCTTTTCTTAGGAAGTACTGCCAATAGTTTTTTGACATCATGCACAAATCCCATGTCTAACATTCTATCCGCTTCGTCTAATACAAAAAATTCAACATCTCGAAGGCTTATAAAACCTTGGTTCATTAAATCCAATAAACGACCAGGTGTTGCAATGACTACATCAACACCATTTTTAAGTGCAGTTACTTGTGGGCCTTGTCCTACACCCCCAAAAATTACTGTGCAATTTAATTGGGTATGTCGGCCATAAGCATTAAAACTCTCTGCAATTTGAATCGCTAATTCACGCGTAGGCGTAACAATTAAGCTTTTGATTCTTTTTCTTTTTTCTACAGGTTTTGCAGAAAGCAATTGTATAATAGGTAAGGTAAAAGCAGCTGTTTTTCCTGTGCCTGTTTGGGCACAACCTAGTAAGTCCTTTCCTTCTAATAATATGGGAATGGACTGGGCTTGAATAGGTGTTGGGGTTGTGTAACCTTCTTCAAATAATGCCAATAAAATGGGTTCTATTAACCCTAGTTCTTTAAAATTCGTACTCATAATAGACTGCAAGGTACGCCTTTTAAATTTGGCAGCCTTTTGTAGCTACTTTCTGACTAAACAATAGGAATTATATACAAGTTCCTGAATTGTCTTTGATGGAACTATTTTGTTAAGGTGCATTGTGTTCCAATGCTTTTTATTCATATGAAATCCAGGGAATATGGCATCAGGATACTGATCTCTTTGGTCAATGATATCATCAGGACTAGCCTTGTAGTTCATAGTACTAGGAAATGCAACTAAATCTAAAATAATGAAGATTTTTCCTTTCGTTTTGAGCACTAAATTATCATCGCCAAAAGGGAAGCATTCTTCTGTTTCGGGTAGTGAGACAGCGTAAGCTATAATTTCATCAATTTCCATTAACAAGTATAGTTAGATTTAAGTTTCTTATAGTTTGAAAATTAATCAACACCATTATTTTTTACTAGCTGCCCAAGTATCCATTTTTGCTTCAAATACTGCTAATGGTAAAGAGCCATCTTTCAATACTTCGTTATGAAATTCTGCTAAATTAAATTTTGCACCTAATGCTGTTTCATATTTTTTTCGAAGCGCAGCAATTTTCATGGCACCTGTTTTATATCCTAATGCTTGACCAGGGATGGCCATATATCTTTCAATTTCGGCAGTTGCTCCTTGTTCACTTATGGCTTCATTGTCCATCATATATTTGATGGCTTCTTCTCTGCTCATATTTTTTGTATGAATGGCAACGTCCACTACTAAACGAATTGCTCTGTGAATTTCATCGCCCAAAGCGCCCATATATTGGTAAGGATCCGTATACAATCCTAATTCTTTGCCTAATGATTCGCAATATAAAGCCCAGCCTTCTACATAGGCATTGTGCCCGCCATATCTTCTGAAACTAGGCAGTGCTGTATTTTCCTGCGTCAATGATATTTGATAGTGATGGCCAGGAATTGCTTCATGTAAAAACAAGGATTCCATGCCCGATGTTGTATTGAATTTTGTTGCATCTAAAATGGGAACATAAAAAATACCAGGTCTTTTTCCATCAGCTGAACCTCCATTGTATTCTGCGCTTGCTGAGGCAGCTCTGAATGCTTCGGTTTGTCTAACTTCAAAAGGAGTTTTAGGCTCATGCAAAAACAGCTGTTTCAAATTAGGTTGCATGGTTTGATGAATTTTTTCAAAAGCAGCAATTACTTCCTTAGGTGATTTGTAAGGCATAAACTGTTTATCCTCCTTCATGAATTCAAAAAATGCTTTTAAGTCTCCTTTAAAACCTACAACATCTTTAATGCTATCCATTGATTTTCTAATTCTTGCCACTTCATTTAATCCTGTTTGATAAATTTCTTCAGGAGTTTTATTAGTGGTTGTTTGAGATTTTACACGGTAAGCATACATTTCTTTACCTGTAGTCATTGCAGAGAATCCAGATGTTGTTCTTGTTTTTGGCAAGTATGCTTTTTGTAAATAATCTCCTAACTTTTTATAAGTAGGTACAATTACTTTTGTAATTGCGGCTTCATATTCTTTGGTTAGTCTTGCTTTATCTTCAGCTGAAAAATTTTTCGGCATTAAATCAATGGGGCCATAGAATAAACTTTTCTTAGGATCTGTTACCAACATGCTTTGCATTTCAGGTATCATTCTTTCCACTAATATTTTTGGTAAAACTATTCCAGCATTAATCCCTTTATTAAAATTGCTAATCGCAGTATCTGCCCATACCGAAAATGCACTCATTCTTTTTAGCCAGTCTTCGTAATTTTTCACTGTTTTAAAAGGTTGTGCACCCGTTCCAGAACCATATTGACCAAGCGTTAAAGGCAATGCTTCGAATTGATTAAATGGCAAGTATTCAAAATGATATTTATCCCCTTCAAGGTTAATTTCCAATTGGTATTGTAAGTTGTCAAAAGACAGTTTTCGGTCATCGGTTAAGCTATTGCGTTCATATAATTTTAGCGAATCAAGATAAGCTGTATTAAATGCTGTCCAAGACTTCATGAATTCAAGGGACCCGTCATTAGGGAGTAAATCATTATATCTATCATCCCCAATTGCAGTTGCTTGCAATGGGCTAAACTTTAATTGTTGTTGGTAATAATTTTCAAGAAACTGATCAAATTTTTCATTTGACACTACTTTGTTATTAGCAGTATTACAGGCAGCGATGCCAATCATAAAAGCTAAAGCAATAGATATTCTTTTCATTTCACTATATTTTAGTAAATGTAAGAATTCTTATTAAGTTTTCCGAATTAGCTCAGTTAGCTATAATGAATACTTTTTCATTTGCTTATGCATGATAGCAAACCAAATAGGCGGGAATAGGGAAAGTACAATCATGCCTGGGTAACCTGTAGGCATTTGAGGGGCATTCTCCATATTTCGTAAAATTTGGTATTTCCGGGAAGCTAGGTAATGGTGATCACTGTGTCGGCTTAATTCAAAAAGCATTAAGCGACCTATCACATGATTGCTATTCCAACTATGATGTGGTTTTACTCTTTCATATAAATCTCCTGCTCCTTTTTCTCTTGATAAACCATAATGTTCAATATAATTAACAGTCTCCAACAAGGTTGCACCCATCAATGCAGCTGCAATAAAATACAACATGATAGATAAACCAAAGAAATAGAATATGATTAAAACAAATCCAATTTGAACAAGCTGAAACAAAAACATTTCATTGTTTAAGGAAGGTAAAATTTTATTTTTCTTTTTGGCTTCGTCTATGGCAATATGCCATGCACTTACATAAGTTCCTATGAATGTTTGCAACCAAAATGCATAAACGGTTTGCTTATACTTAGCAGTACTTGGATCATTAGGTGTTGCAACATGTTTATGATGTCCTTTATTATGTTCAATAAAAAAGTGCATGTATAAACTAGTCAATAATAATAATTTTGCTAAAAATTGTTCAAATACATTTGTTCTATGTCCAAGTTCATGCGCTGCATTTATTCCAAAAGTACCACATAATAATCCCATGGCTACAATGCGTCCTGCAATATCAATTGTATTTAATTCCTGTTTGAAACTCATTAAGAAAATAAATAAAAGTAGATATTGTAACGGGACAGTCAACCATATAATAAAATCGTAAAGCTTATTTGATTTTGCTAGTTGTTCTTCCACCTCGTCAAGGTTTTTAGGATCAGGTGCAATAAATAATTCTAAAATTGGAATAAAGAAGAAAACGTACAAAATGGGTACCCAGCAATAAATACCCGTATGGGTAAATGCCCAATAGCAAAGTAAATACAGCACAAATGGAGTAGTGTATTTAAACGACTTTGTAAATGTAATCATACTTAAATGTAAGTATTTTTTATTCCACCGTGATAAGATGTTCCACATAGTTCGTTTTTCTTACCCCTCATTACTTTGGGGTTGATTGTTTTGAATAATTGTAGAATGAGGAGAGTTTACTCTTATACCATTTTCCCCCATTCAACGGGAATAACTTCTCATTATTTAAGATTTCAGAAATCTCATTTAAAGATAGTCCTTCTTTTTCTTTTAAATGAGAAATCCTATCCAGTATTTTCATTCGTTTGGGGTTCGAAGTAGTAGATTTTGTATTGTTTATTCCAATCTCCGTATTGTACTTTGAATCTCCATTTAGAATCTGATATTCTTTAAACCCGTTTTTATCCACCTTCCCAGTATAATTCAAACTATCTCCAATTATAGGAAGTTTGAAGTTTATATCTAATATGTGAGATTGGTTCTTCTTGTTGTACTCGATTTCAATTTTATTGATTGTTTCTTGTAAAAAGGTTCTTTTCTTCTCGAGTGAAAGAGATTCCTTTTCATCAATTATATCATTCACCTTTTTCAACCAATTTACCCATCCCTTTGAATTTGAAATAGTAGATAGGTTATCATTTAATTCAGTAATTGTTTCTTTTAGTTTTTCGAGGTGGGTTATAAACCTCTCTTTCAGTTTATCTCCCTGGATTTTAGTTAAAGTACCTATTCTAACATCGAAATCTATATTAAGGTACTCCTCTTCCACTTTATCCTTTTCTAGGTTTTTATCTCGAAGTTTTCTCTTCAAATCCTCAATTAGTCTTCTATTCTTTTCCTTATCCTCAAATTTTGGTTGAAGATTGTTAATCTTATAGTTCTCTCGAATCGTTTTAGATTCTTTTAGTACTCCTATAATTACATCAAATACCTTTTCATCGATATCCTCCATACGTGGACTCTTTTTCAATGGACAATTCTTGTGGTCAATCTTCTCACCAACTTTTCTCCAATTCACTTCACTACATTTACCATAATAGTGATTCGTGTTCTTGAAACGGTGACCCAACTTTAATTTACATTTAGAACATACCAAGAAACCTTTTAATAAGGATTCTCTTGTTCTTCCATCAATCTTCGTAGGGAAGTTGTCTGATATTTTATCTTGTACCTCTTTCCATAATTTATCATCTACAATCTTCGGGGTTTGAACATCAATCGTCTCAACCACTCTAGTTTCATCATTTGGTAATTTCTCTTTCCATACCCACTTCTGTTTTCCTATATAGATTTCCTTCCTCAACATCGAAAGTATTGTACCAGAGTTCCATCCTTTTTCACTTCTACGTGGTTTGATTTCGGTTTGTCTATCCATATAAACCTTAATCTCCATTGGAGTCTTACCATTATTGTACATCTCAAAAATCTTCTTGACGAATGGTGATTCCTTCTTGTTTATTTTCAGTTCTTTCTTTTTTACCTCATACCCAAAAGGAACTGTCCCTCCAATCCACGTATTTCCATTTTTAAGGGAATTTCGTTTACCCAGAATTGACCTCATTCTTCTTAACTCATTATCATATTGTGAAATCAATGATAATACCCCAATTGAGAGTTTATCAACTGAATTCGATAAATCATAAGGTTTAGTATCATGTCCTATATATATTTCAACCTTGTAATCTATAAAAACCTTCAAGATTGAATACCACGAGTTTGAATATCTTCCTAGACGGTCAGTATTGAATACCCATAATTTTCGAATTCCCTTTGGTTTTTGAATTTCAGTTAGAAGTTCTACCAATATTGGTCTTTCGTTTACTTCCACGTTAAAGGAACTCTGAACTCCCTCATTAAACTCGACATAACTCAAACCCAATTTTTTGGATACTTCTATACCCATCCTTCTTTGGATATCTAATCCACCCCCATCAGTTTCTTGTGGTTTGGATGAAACTCTGTATAATAATCCGATTTTACTCATAGTTGTGTTTGTGAATTAGTGTATGTCGTTTTTCTTACCCCGAATGTATGAAAATCAATTAACCTATCAACTCGTATAGGGAGAAAAAAATGACCTCGACAAAAAAATGGGTTCGATTGGGTGTGGGGGAGAAAGAAACTTGTCAGTTACAAGAAACTCCATCTGGGGGTCAGGTTCAACACGGACTTCCAGTATAACTAATCTAGGAATTTTTCACGACATATCCAAATATAACCCACTCTAATTCAGGGTCTTGTGTCCATATAATTCAAAGAATACAAGACACCATTAATTGGTTAAATTTGTTTGGGAAAACCACTGAAAAGTTGTACTTTTAAATTCAATAATAAAAGACTCCACTATTAATATGAAAATCAAATACAATAGAACATCAACCATCAATCAAGATGGTGAAAGATTTAAAATGGATAAAGAGAATTACGATTTAACACTCTTTGATAAAGGGGTGAGTGGTAAGATTCCATTTAAGGAGAGAGAGAATGGTAAGGTTTTGGTTGGATTGGTTTTAGAGGGTAAGGTTTCTGAACTGGTAGTAGAAGAGTTATCTCGTTTGGGTAGAAATACTGTCGATACTCTTACAACTCTTAAATGGTTGGAAGATAATGGAGTGAATGTAGTTGTAAAAGGTATGGGAAATCTCCAATCCCAAGTTAATGGTAAAAAGAACCCAATTTGGAATCTGATTACTTCCGTTATGAGTTCACTCTATGAGTTAGAAAGAGAAAACATCCTTGAAAGAACCGAAATGGGTAGGAAGATGTATGTTATCAATGGAGGGAAATTAGGTAGAAAAGTAGGGACGGTTGAAAATCGTCAGGAGTTTCTTAAAAAGGAAACAAACCAGAAGATTATATCCCTATTGGATAAAGGTAAATCCATAAGGGATATATCTGGTAGATTAGGAGTTTCTACAAAGACCGTAGTTAAAGTTAGAAAGTACCATTTGTGTTAAACTCTAATTCTACTTTAAATTTGAGGTGGTTTTCAATTTCGGAAAGTATAAAATCGATTTCTGTATCTGTAAGTTTGTTGTAAATACCATTTTCATATTCATCTGAAAGATGGTACTCAAATACTTCATTCGTTCCAATACTTTGAATCATAGATTTAACTTCATTAATGATACCTGTTATTATTGATTGTTTTAGGTAATCAATTTGTTGATTTTTGTTCATTTTAATTTGTTTATATGTTTAATAAAAAAGATTTAAAGAGTAAGAAGAAGAAACTGAAAGAGGAGTATTTGGAATCAAGAATGGAAAGAATTCTGAACGAGGTTGATAAACAACCCTCCGTTTCTTCTTGGGATTATGTGTATTATATTATGAAATACAAATCAAAGGGTTAACCCATATTTTCAACGTACCTCCTTTTGTTCAACAGAATTTCTAGTTGTCTTATCCTAAATTCCAACTCATTGATTTTAGTTTCAAACTTATATTGTTTTGGAATTTTGTTTGAAGGTTTAACCTCTTTTAGATATTTCTTTTCCCACTTTTGTTTCAATTCAGGTATTAAGTAACCATACCTCTCATACATCGAATTCCATTCGTCTAATAATTCCAAATCAGTTAAACCACAATCCAATTCATTTGAAATACCTCTATTTATTTTCTCCTCCAATGATATTGGG